>JAILIQ010000028.1 GCA_024695205.1 Lachnospiraceae bacterium | reverse complement strand
GTATGATCTGTTTGTCCATGTTAAAAAAAGTGTTATAAAACACCATATTTTTAACAAAATTTTTAGGCCTTATGACACTGTATTCTACGTTAAAATACTTCTGTATATGATGATAAAGCATGGGAGCATTGATTTTCATGGACTTTCTTACCTCCGTCATACACATTGTACTATATGTACCGGACAATAACAAGCATTTCATCGGGTTTACGAATAAACGGATCCAACTTATTATGAGACTGTGGTTAGCATATGTCTCATCTTTCGGATGGAAAGCAGAATAAAGTATGCTTTGCATTCGGAGGTGGGATAAAGGAGAAGGTATTCTGATTTTAGTAGAATAAAAAAGGAGGGACAAAAATGCTTAATGCAAAAGAAAACATGAAGGCAGCGATCAAGGGCGGTAATCCCGAACGTTTTGTCAATCAGTATGAAGCAGTTCAGCTCTTATTTGCGCCGCACATGCTGCACGATGCACTGTTAAAACCCGGTGATACCAATGTAGTTAATGCGTGGGGGATCACCAACTCATTTCCGGAGGGAACACCCGGACAGTTCCCGGTTCATACTCCTGACAAGATCGTTGTTAAGGATATTGAACACTGGCAGGACTATGTACATGGTCCGAACCTTGATTTTCCTGAAGAGGAGTGGCTGGGACTTAAAGCAAATATGTATGATCCCATAGACGGGACCAAAACATATAAGGCTACATTTATTGCTCCGGGATTATTTGAGCAATCACATCATTTATGCGAGATACAGAATGCACTCATTTATTATATGGAATATCCGGATGAGATGCACGATCTGATCAAATATCTTACAGATTGGGAACTTAAACTTGCTGAGACTATTTGTCAGTACCTTAAGCCTGATGCTATATTCCACCACGATGACTGGGGAGGAGAGAGAAGTACTTTCATGAGCGTTCCTATGTTTGAGGACTTTTTCATAGAGCCCTACAAGCAGATCTACGGATACTATCATGATCATGGTGTTGAACTGGTATTCCACCATGCAGATTCTTACGCAGCTACATTTGTACCGGCTATGATCGAAATGGGGATCGATGTATGGCAGGGCTGCATGAGATCTAACAATGTTCCGGAGCTTATTAAGAAGTACGGAGACAAGATCGCATTCATGGGCGATATCGACAATAAATTCATGGACTTTGAGGGATGGACCGTTGAAGATTGTCGTAAAGCTGCAAGAGAATCTATGGATGCATGCGGAATGAAATCATTTATTCCGTGTATCACACAGGGAGGACCGGGCTCAGTATATTCAGGAGCTTACAAGGCGATGTGTGATGAGATCGATAAATATAACGAAGAAAAATTCGGATGCAAGGATCTGGATTCAACGAGATTACCTTGGCAGATAATGTTTTAAATGTCGCAAGGAGGGGCCCGCTTGCGGGAGGAACCCTTACGACTACGTGTCAACGCAGTTGACGGATCCCTTGGAACTAAGGATGCTCTCATCCGGATGTACAACCTAAAACTACTATTAAAAAAGCAGGTGGTTCGCCACCTGCTTTTTCTGACATCGAATATATTATTTCTTTTTTAATTCGTTTTTCCGAAGATACATCCTTCCGTCAGCCTGCTCAAAAACACGGAGCATGGATTTGTGGCGGTACGGATTATATTCAGCCATTCCGACGGCTATAGAATGTCCGCATTCCGTAATATCCTCCGCTGATTCGTCGATTTCCGCCAATAGTCTGAAACGGTTGTCATAATCCTCTCCGCGCAGAAGGACAATAAACTCGTCTCCACCGTATCGGAAGACAGGAGAGTGGGCAAAAATCGTACATATCTCGCGACAGGCCTTTCTGATGCATTCGTCACCGGCCTGATGCCCGTAAAGGTCATTAATCTCTTTTAGATTATTAATGTCGCAAACTGCTATGGCAAAGGACTCGCATTCACCCCGCTCGATCTTTTCGTTAACAAGCTGTTCATATTGGGCGTAGGCAAGGCGGTTTTTCACACCGGTCAGGGAGTCCGTATAGCCGGCCTCCTTCGCAAGATTCAGCTGTTCCATCCAATCCCGCTCACGGCGTCTTGCCGTATTGTAATTAGTAGCCATGATGGACACTGCCACCATGAACATTGCAAAGGAAGCGAAGGTGGATCTGAAATTTGCCAGCTCGATCCGGTTCATCTGCATTTCTATAAGGTCCTGTCTGTTGACCGGCAGGCCTTTTTCATATTGTCTCTGAACAGATAAAAGAGAATCCTCGGCTGCTGTCTGTGTCTGGCGATTAGTCCACATCATAGTCGTAAGCAGCATAAGCATTAACAGCATAACCCATACGATCACTGAGTGTCCGTACCTGTTTTCCGTATCCTTTTTCAGGACGTAACGAAATACGATAAGACCCAGCATGGACCAGGCTGCAAATAACAGATAAGAAGGCGCATCCATGGATTCGAAGGAAATGATCTTGGGAGCAAGAAGAAGAACGGCGATAGCGGCCATCGTAATGGTACCGCAGCTTCCGGTCATTGTTTCTCTTAAGCATCCCTGATCCTTTGCATCCTGATACACACAATACGACAGAAAACCGTAAATGATGGTTGCTCCCAGTGTTGTTACGTCTACGATCCAGCCAATGGCCGTCCGGCCGATAAAGGGTATAAGGCAGGATATTAAAACCGTCAAAATTATAGCTCTGTCGGGGACATTGTTTTTGTTAAGATGTGATAGCTTTTCGGCCCACAGATGATCACGGCCGAATGCATATATAAGGCGGCTGATAGCCGTGAGGTTACCTATGATGCTGGTAAGAATGACGGCAAAGAGAGCGGCAAGCATGATAAGTATGCCGCCTGAACCGAGATAGTAATTAGCTGCATAGAATGCCGGGATGGCCGCTATACCCGAAAGATTTCCCATATCGGCTATATATTCGTACCAGTTAGGGTATTCCGGCGGAAATGCGCTTACTGAAAGAACGGTCATAAATATGTAAGCCAATGAGGTAAGTACTACGGAAATAACCATAACCGACCTGATCTTTTTTATCGGAAAAGAGAATTCCTCGGAAAAATGAGCCACATTTTCAAATCCGATGAAAGCCCAGGGAGATATAACAGCTATCCGTATGATCTGCTCGACTTCGGATCTTTCAGGAACAAAAGCCGGGTCAAAGGACCCGCCGGAGTTTCCGTGCATCACAAATGCGATCACGGAAACGATCACAAGGATCCCGAAAAAAAGGAATGCCATTATCGTCATGA
>JAILIQ010000004.1 GCA_024695205.1 Lachnospiraceae bacterium | reverse complement strand
GTTTATACATATCGGGTTCGAGATACTGAAGGCTCAGATCGTCAAGCTCGATCTTCAGTTTTGAAATACCAAGCCTTCCTGCGATCGGCGAGTAGATATCCATTGTTTCCCTGGATTTTTCATACTGCTTGTTCGGAGGCTGGTACTGCATCGTACGCATATTGTGAAGACGGTCGGCAAGCTTTATCAGGATCACCCTGATATCCTTGGCCATTGCAAGGAACATCTTTCTCAGATTCTCAGCCTGAACCTCCACCTTATCGGCGGAATAATTGATCTGAGTCAGTTTGGTGACACCGTCTACGAGCAGGGTGATCTCATGACCGAATTCCCTGATCATCTCATCCTCGGTATATTCTGTATCCTCTATCACATCATGCAGGATCCCCGCTGCGATACTCTCAAGGTCCAGTTCAAGATCCGCAAGGATTATCGCAACACAAATAGGATGAATGATATACGGCTCACCTGATTTGCGAAGCTGACCTTCATGCATCTTCTTCGCAAGAGCATAAGCCTTCTCAATCACCTCTAAACCCTCTGAGGGGTGGTATTGCCTGATCCTTTTGATCAGGATTCCGTACAGCTCCTCCGGATCCCTAAAATCGGCCGGAGCATCGATCCCAATGGTTTTTTCCTTCATAGGCATCCCTTATCAAAGATCCTTATAATTCTCACCGATAAATGTCACAGCACACATTCCCGATCCCACATGCGAGCCGATAACCGTGCCTACCTGCAGGATTGTCGCTTCCTTTACAAGTCCTGTGGCCATGATCAGTTCCTTAAGCTGCTGTGCATACTCGATGCAGTGTCCGTGGGCGATGAAAACAGAGATCCCGCCGTTGTCATTATCCGTAAATGCATCATTTTTCAATCTGTCAGTCAGATATGCAAGAGCTTTTTTAAGACCGTGCACCTTGGTGATCACAGTGAGAGCTCCGTCCCGGTCGGTACTGATAACAGGTATTATACCTAAAGTGGTCCCTAAAGCCGCCGCAAGGGGGTTGATCCTTCCGCCTTTTTTCAGCTGGTTTAAGTCTTTTACCATAAACCAGTGACAGACGTTTCGTTTTATATTTTCAATATAATCAGCAAGCTCTTCAAAACCCATACCTCCAAGTCTCTTCCTTGCGGCAAGGCAGACCAGATGTGCTTCACCTATGGATGCGCACAGTGAATCGATCGTAACAAGCTTTCTTTCGGGATATTTTTCCTTCAGTTCATCAAATGCGATCACCGAATTGCCAAATGTACCGCTAAGCCCCGATGTAAAACAGATATACAGGATATCATTGCCTTCCTTAAGCAAAGGCTCAAAATAATCTTTATACATCTGGGGAGTTATCTGGCTTGTTGAAACATCCACGCCGCCGTTAAGCCCATCGTAAAAGTCATCAAGCCTCATATCTCGTTCATCGGGATACTGTGCATATTCCTTGCCCCCAAAAGAAAAATGCATCGGTATAACCTTAACATCAAGTTCATCGACCAGCTCCTGCGACAGATCCGCAGTTGCATCGGTTACCAGTAAATAGTCGCTCAATATGTTTTCCTCCCGCATATTATTGACTTTCCGATGTTTATTCCGGTTTTATATATTCCTTTTTCGATCACCGTTTGATCATTCTTTATCTATATCTTTATTTTTGTCTTTATCTTTATTTTTGTCTTTATCTTTTTTCCGCGGGCTCATCGTGATACGTTCTTCACGCTTGCTGTCCCTTGTTTTAATGACATGCATCTTGCCGGTATTCTGACTGAAGAACTTGGGTTTTTCTCCGGCAAGAGACATATAAGCTCCCTGAAGTTCCGACGAAAGACGCGAAGCGCACTCCGTGCAGTACTTTCCCGAACGGATATCGCACCCGCATACAGTGCATTGTATAAATATCGGAGAAGATTCCGGTATTTCAAGCCTGCTCTCGGTAAGATACCGCAGGATCTTTTTTTCGGTCACTCCGGTCGCCTCGGCGATTTCAAGGCTGGTGGCATATCCGTGTTCATTAAGGTATTTTTTGACTTTTTCAAATTCCATATTGTCAAATTCTTTGCATGATGAACAGCATATCGGACCAAAGCCCGGATACTGGAACATCCTTCCGCATCTTGGACACGCTTGTACAGAAGCCCTGTCTGGCATAAAAACCTCCGCTTTTTTGATTATCGCCGCCGGCAGCATAAAAACTGCGGGCGGCGATCAATATCACAGGATCCTTCTTACCCAACCGAATTTATCTTCGATCCTGCCCATCTGTATACCGGTAAGCGTATCATACAGCTTCTTCGTAACAGGTCCCATCTCAGTCATGCCGCTGGGCAGGCAGATTTCCTTACCGTGATCGACGATCTTGCCGACAGGAGAGATAACAGCAGCGGTACCGCACAGACCGCACTCTGCGAAATCTTTGACTTCTTCGAGCGTAACTTCACGCTCCTCTGCTTCAAGTCCGAGATATTCTCTTGCGACAATGACAAGCGAACGTCTGGTAATCGAAGGAAGAATGCTGTCAGACTTGGGAGTTACAACCTTGCCGTCCTTTGTAACAAACAGGAAATTGGCTCCGCCGGTCTCCTCAACCTTGGTCCTTGTAGCGGGATCAAGATACATATTCTCATCAAATCCTTCTGCATGTGCCGTAACGATCGCATGAAGGCTCATTGCATAGTTAAGTCCTGCCTTGATATGTCCCGTTCCGTTAGGTGCCGCTCTGTCAAAATCACTTACCTTGATGGTAAGAGGCTTGGCTCCTCCCTTAAAATAAGGTCCGACAGGAGTACCGAAGATCCTGAACTGATACTCTGTAGCAGGCTTAACGCCTATAACGGGATTGGTTCCGAACATATACGGACGGATATAGAATGTGGCACCGCTTCCGTAAGGAGGAACATAATCCGCATTGGCTTTGACAACTTCATCAACAGCCTCGATAAAACGCTCCTGCGGAAATACAGGCATCTCAAGACGTTTTGCACTGTTTTCCATACGTTCCGCGTTCAGGTCGGGACGGAAGCACACAATGTGACCATCCTCCGTGGTATATGCTTTCAGACCTTCAAAAGCAGTCTGTGCATACTGAAGAACGCCTGCACACTCACTGATAGTAACGGTCGCGTCCTCTGTAAGACGACCGCCGTCCCATGCACCGTCCTTATAATCCGATACATATCTTTTGTCTGTCCGGATGTAGCCGAATCCAAGATTGGCCCAGTCAATATCCTTTTTTGCCATAATCACTTTCCTCCTCTTTTGCTTTCGGATGCTCATCCGAAAAAATAACCTTATCGTATAATATATCACTTTAAACAAGCCGTTTCAAGTAATTAGTTCAAAAAACTGACAAAATCATAGCACAAAAAAAGGCGTAAACACATCGTTTACGCCAGCGGAGTGGGTGGGATTCGAACCCACGAGACGTTGCCGCCTACCTGATTTCGAGTCAGGGACGTTATGACCACTTCGATACCACTCCATAATCATTTGCAACTCATATATAATACTACAAGGTTGATAAATTTGCAAGCAAAATTTCAATTCCTGCATTTTCCGCTATATTACCGGTTTTTATGCTTTCTTCGGTATTGATGCACTGGACCAGGGCGGAAAGGATCCTGCGTCTGTCAAAATTCCTCAGCTTTGCACGGTTTCTCTGGACCTGCCAGGGCGCAAGCCTGCCGTCCGAAGCTATCTGGGCGTCGGATTTGCCGGCATCCATCCCGTCCCTTACGAGCAGCAGCGTGTTGTACTGGCTCATCAGAAGTCTGAGTATCCCGAGCGGTGATTCCTTAAGAGCGATCAGGTCAAAATAGATCTGCATCGCTCTTTTTTGATTATGTAGAACAAGATTGTCTATGATATCGTAGATCTTACGCTCGATCTGCATGGTACATACCGCATTGACATCATCTTCCGTGATCGTGGCGCGCTCACCCGTATAATCCGAGAGCTTGTCGGCTTCATTGACCAGATTGAACAGATCACCGCCGACATAATCGATAAAATACATGAGTGTTGAAGTCGATATCCTCTTGCCGGACTCATTGAAGCGGCTTCCGAGTATTGACGCGGTCTCATTGGAATCCGGTGTTTTCAATTCGCAGATATAACCGATTTTCTGGATACTCTTGTACAGCCTGGTCCTCTTGTCCGCGTTCTGTTCAATGATTATCAGGACTGTTGTATCAGGCATGCTTTCGACAGTATCCGCAAATTCCGCTCCGCTTGCGCCGAACAGACCGCTGTTTTCAACGATCACCAGTCTGTGATCCGCAAAAAAAGGAAAAGCCGTAACACTGTCATTCAGATCTTTTATGTCGAAACCCTTATTACCATCATAATATGAATAGTTCATTTCCGAACCGTCCGAGCCCAAAACCGCATTTTTGATCATATCGCGGCATTGGTTTATAAGATAGTTTTCGGTCCCGCACAAAAGATAAACACGTTTGAAAGTGTTTTCGGCTATGTCTTTTCTGATATTTTTCATATGAACTTTCCCATTGTGAGCTTTTTAATGCCGCAGCGGTAAACATTACGTTCATGCGGTCTTATGGGCGAACACTCTGAAAGATTCGATAATATTCTGATGTTTGATACGTGTCGCATCAAACGAAAGTGTCTTGAATGCCAGCTGCATGATGGTTCCCTGACACAGGGCACATATTATGGTGCCTATTCCCACCGGACCGCCCAGCAGATATCCGATCAGTGTGGCAGTACTTAACAGTCCGATGCTTACAGCACCTATCGGTACACGCTTCATGCGTTTTTTGAGTCCTACAAGGAGAGTATCCCTCGGGCCGCACCCAAGAGACGCTTTCATGTACAGGAACTGAGTATAGCCGATGACGACCAGTCCAAGTAACATCATCAGGATCCCCGTCAGCAGCGAATCGCTTTTGGGTATCAGCTCCAGATGATTAAAAAAGTCAACTGATTTACCTACCACTATCGCATCTATGAACATGGCAAGCCCCAAAGGCTCCTTAAGCATGATGTCAATTAACAGGATGGTAAGCGAAACCGTTATCGACGCAGTCCCGTACAGTACTCCCAGTGACTTGGACAGTCCGAGATTGAACACATCCCACGGCGCCGCGCCGATATTAGCCTGCATTGTAAGATAAATACCGAATCCGTTCAGAAAAAGAGCGAACATCGCTAAAAAAATATTTGTGATAATGTCTCCGGAAGTCGTGTTTTGTACCGGTTTCCGTAAAAAATCATGACTCATGATCTGCCCCTTTCGTATTCCCGAGACATTATATCACCACATTTTCATAACATCAAATAAAGAAACGATAAAATTTTTACTCTTCCTTCTTCATCCTGCACATACCGCCCATAAGTATCAGAAGACCATCTTCGTCATATGTGATCTCAGCCCACGGAGATTGCACCTCACCGAAGAGCTCAACATGCTCGCCGGTATCATAATAATACTTACCTTTGACATATTTCCAAGGCTGTTTTTTCGAGCAGAACATTCCGTCCCTGTATTCCTCGATCTCCCCTGCTTCGATCGCTTCTTTTATAGTCTCCTCCGATGTTCCTTCGGGAACCTTGGTCCAGTAACTGATCTTATGATCGTCACCGATCTCGGCAACAGTCTCGAAAGCCATCATTGCCTGCTGTGCCTCGTGCTCATCGATCTCACCCGCGGCAAGCTTTTTATCGTTCTCTGCCTTGACTTCTTCCTTCGTAAAAAGATCCATCTTCCCGTCAACAAAACCAAAAGCCCTGACTGTTCTGTACCTGCCGGTGATCTCAAGCATTTCATGCTCCGCATCGGTCATCTCGATATCACCGATATCCGGTTCCTTAGTGATGGTTCCTTCTGCGATCTTCTTCATCGAAACGGCAATAAAACCGATACTGAAGACAAGATTACCATCCTGCATGCTCAGCTTTTCGGCATTCTGTTTAAATGTACTGTCGGGAATATCTATAAAATCGTTCAGAGTATAATGGAAATCACTCCATCCGGTCTGTTCCCAGGTGCCCTGCACTTCCTTACCCTTCGAGGTGTCCTTCATGACCATCGTATGGTCCTCGAAAAACTCGAAATTGATCGCGGTAAAATCAGTCCCGTCCTCACTCTTCCACTCTGTTGCGGGAATGTGTGCGAGATCGTTCGAAAATGCATTTACAAGAAAATCCACCTGCCAGGTACCGACAATATACTTTAACCCCCTCTGAAGATCATCCTTATCAAGCTCCATACATTATACACCTCTCTCTTTGTTATTTCCCGTCATCCGAAGCAGCATGCTTTTAAAGCATAAATATACAAATGACCGGATCTTCGCTGTCTGCACGGTACAGATAAATCTTATAGCTTTTTTGAGGTTTCGTCAACATAAGTCTTGATCTCAAATGAATCTCCACCTCTGTATCTGACTTCTATCATTCCGCACATTGGCGTTGTAAATATCCTGCTTCCGTCTCATTTTTCAAAAGTATCCCAACTGGGTGAAAACAGGCATCTGCCTCAACATTATTCAAAA
>JAILIQ010000318.1 GCA_024695205.1 Lachnospiraceae bacterium | reverse complement strand
GCGCCTTCGTCGCCCTTGAAACGGCTTCTTACGCTAACCTTACCCTCTTCCTGTTCCTTCTGGCCGACAACGAGCATGTAAGGAAGTCTGTCCATTCTTGCTTCACGGATCTTGAAGCCGATCTTCTCCGAACGGGCATCTACCGTATTGCGGATGCCTGCTGCCTTCAGCTTCTTCGCAACTTCATTGGCATACTCTTCATACTTGTCGGAAATAGGAAGTACACGAACCTGCTCAGCGCACATCCATGTCGGGAACTGACCCGCATAATGCTCGATCAGCCATGCAAGCGTTCTCTCGTAGCATCCCATTGATGTTCTGTGAATGATCCAGGGCAGTGCCTTGTTGCCCTCGGCATCAATGTAATACATTCCGAACTTCTCTGCGCTGTTGCAGTCAAGCTGGATCGTAACCATCGTATCTTCCTTGCCGTAAACGTTCTTTGTCTGGATATCGATCTTGGGTCCGTAGAATGCAGCTTCGTCATCTGCCTCCGTAAATTCGATACCGTTCTTTCTCATTACCTTGCGGAGGAATTCCTGTGTACTCTCCCAGTACTCGGCATCGCCGACATACTTGTTGTTCTTGTTCTCCGGATCCCATTTTGACAGACGATATGTTACATCACCCTGAACACCGAGTGTCGTCATAACGTAATTGGCAAGCTCAACGCATCTTGTAAGCTCTTCTTCAGCCTGATCGGGACGAAGGATGATATGTCCTTCCGTGATCGTGAACTGACGTACTCTCGTAAGTCCGTGCATCTCACCGGAATCCTCGTTACGGAACAGTGTAGATGTTTCGCTCATTCTGTAAGGCAGGTCACGGTATGAACGCTGTTCATTCATGTAAACATAGTACTGGAACGGACAGGTCATCGGACGAAGTGCCATGCAGTCCTTATCCTCGGGCTCCCCGAGCAGGAACATTCCGTCAAGATAGTGATCCCAGTGGCCGCTGATCTTATAAAGGTCAGACTTGGCCATAAAAGGCGTTCTTGTACGAACATAGCCCCACTCGTTGTCCTCAAGGTCCTCGATCCATCTCTGAAGTACCTGGATCATCTTCGTTCCCTTGGGTGTAAAGAGCGGAAGTCCCTGTCCGATAACGTCTACTGTCGTAAATAACTTCATCTCGCGTCCGAGTCTGTTATGATCGCGGAGCTTGATATCCTCAAGATGTGCAAGATATGCGTCCATATCCGCATTCTTCGTAAATGCCGTTCCGTAAATACGTGTAAGCATCTTGTTCTTCTCATTGCCTCTCCAGTAAGCGCCCGATGAGGAAATGAGCTTAACGCTCTTAAGCTGCTTCGTGCTCATAAGATGAGGTCCCGCACACAGATCCACGAAACCGCCCTGATCATAGAAACTGATCTCGGCATCCTCGGGAAGGTCCTCGATAAGCTCAACCTTATAAGGTTCTTCCTTATCCTGCATAAACTTGATAGCCTCTGCTCTCGGAAGCGTAAATCTTTTGATCTCATGACCTTCCTTGATGATCTTCTTGATCTCTTCTTCGATCTTGTCAAGATCATCCCTTGTAAACGGCGGCGTATCAAAATCATAATAAAAGCCTTCGTCGATAGCCGGGCCTATAGCGACCTTGGCGTTGGGATAAAGTCTCTTAACCGCTTCCGCAACAACATGTGAAGCAGTATGTCTGTAAGCCTTTTTACCCTCTTCATCATCAAATGTAAGGATGCTTAAGGAGCAATCCTTATCAACAACAGTTCTCAGATCGACAACCTTGCCGTCGATCTCGCCGGCGCATGCAACACGTGCAAGGCCTTCGCTTAAGTCCTTGGCAATATCGATGACCGACATTGCGCTGCCGTACTCCTTTACGGAGCCGTCTTTCAAAGTGATCTTCATAGTCTTTTGCCTCCTGTTCGAACCGGCACCTTTCATCCTTTTTAAGGTCTCATTCCTTTATTCTCAACGTTTCATGCAACTGCAGGATGAAGTGCCCTTAACGCATCTGCCCGGTGAGGTATATAAAACACGCCCCCTCCGAAGCATATGAAAATGTCTCGAAAGGGACGAATAATGATCTTATCCGCGGTTCCACCCTTATTGGTATAAAACCCACCTTAATTGTGACTGTAACGTAAGTCAACGGACCGGATTAGGGCCGCTCAGAGCCGGTGTTCGCCGAAATCCTCCATCGAACGCTCTCAGCAAGCCAACCCTGTACCGGAAAGACATCCCGATACTTCGTTTTGCTGCGTTCTTCTCTGTAAATATCAGACAACGGTTACTGTTCTCCTCAACGCGTTGAAATCATTTTAGCACTTTTTTATTTGTTGTCAAGCAATTATTGATGAATGATTTTCTTTTCCGGGATATTCTGTTATAATGTACTTCGAATGATGTATCGTTTTGGGGGAGGTTATGTCATGACCGTTAAGGAAAAGCCGCTTTTTAAAAATGCAGATGGGCCCGGGAGCACTGCGGAGAAAGGTTCCGGGATCAGGACCATGAATGCTCTGAAGATATTCTTCTTCGTTTTTCTTTTCGGAACCATATTTACGATGATCTATTGCAGTCTTGCCGATAAAGCGGGCGTGATGGAAACGGATGAGGTAACGTATATTGACCGGTGGACGGTTACGGATGACACCGGCAAACAGTTTGAGACCGGCAAATATTATATCGGCGACCACCGGTATGAAGGATGGTATTCGATAGAGTGTACCCTTCCCGATAATCTTTCCGACAGCAGCTGGATCTGCTTTGCCGTTTACGAATCGACATCTGTCTACATTGACGGGCAGCTGCGTAAGGATTTTGACGACCGCAGGGATGTTCCCTTTACCGGAGGGATCGCTGCCGGTTTCTATATGACGATACCGCTCAACAGCGGGGATTCGGGCAAGCAGCTAAAAATGAACCGTATAAGCTTTTCCGACCACCCCGAAGTCGTTCCGGAGACCTTTATTTCCGGATACGGCGGCATATACACCGTTATGTTCGACAAATACGGAGTCTGGTTCTCAATAGCCGCTATGCTCCTTATTTTCTCCATCGTAGTCATACTGCTGGGTCTGGGCATGCTTATCCGTTATCGCCACCCCATAGGCATGATCTACGGTGCGGTCGGCGTCTTTGTGATATCCCTGTGGCTTGTTACCAATTCATACCTGTATCCCTTCGTTCTCGGCCACTACCATGTCAACGGTGTGGTCAATTATATGTGCTGTCTCATGCTTCCTTTCGGACTGGATATGTATCTTGACTTTCTCCAGAACGGCAGGTACCGCAGGGCGCATACCGTGATAATGCTTTTATCCGCTGTCAACGCCGTATTCTGGACTACGCTGCACTTTGCGGGTATCCTGAATTTCAGGGACGCCCTTGTATACATAGACATCATCCTTGCCCTGCTGATTATCGGCGGCGTTGTTGTCCTCCTGCTTGACTTTAAGGACGGCAACATGCCTCTGTACCGGTACACCGCGATCGGTTTCCTCGGCTTCCTTTTCTTCGGTCTGATCGAGATAGTCCTGCTGTTCAGCACCGGTTCGGATCTGAAGCAGGATGATATCCCGATGCTGCTCGGCGTCACCTTCTTCCTCATTTTCGTTGTATTGCAGCAGATAGACGATCTTCGAAAGGTGAGTATCGAAAAGCAGCGTGCGCTTGACATTTCCGATGCCAAAACCAAATTCCTTGCCAACATGTCTCATGAGATCCGTACGCCGATCAATTCGATCCTCGGCATGAATGAGATGATACTGCGTGAAAATAAGGACAAGGTCATCGACAAGTACGCCCAGAACGTCAAAAGCTCCGGAAAGATGCTTTCGATGCTTGTCAATGATATCCTTGATTTTTCCAAGATCGAAGCAGGAAAACTTGAGATCACCAATACGGAATTCCGCCTGTCGCGTCTGATCTCGGATATCATTACCATGTTTTCTGACAGGATCGCCATGAAAAAGCTGAATCTTGAAACAGTCATCGGGAAAAATGTCCCTGACGGCATGTTCGGCGACGAGATCCGCATCAAGCAGATACTTGTCAACCTTCTCAGCAACGCGATCAAATACACCGATGCCGGAAGCATTACTATCACGATCGGCGGATTCTTCACGACAGACAGTACTTTCGACCTCAGTCTTACCGTAAAAGATACCGGGCGGGGAATAAGGAAAGAAGATATTGACGGTCTTTTCGACGCATTTTCAAGAGCCGATATCAATAAAAACCGGAATATCGAAGGGACTGGCCTCGGACTGGCGATCGTAAAGAGCATTCTGGATTCGATGGATGGTGAGATAACCGTTGAGAGCGAGTATGGCAAAGGTTCTTCGTTCATTGTAAGCATCCCCGTAAATGTAACGGACCGCTCACCTGTCAGGCTCGATCCGATAAGCAACGACCATCATCCGTCGAAGGAATACAAATGCGATTATACCGCGCCTGACGCCCGTGTTCTGGCTGTTGATGACAATCATTCCAACCTGACCATAGTCAAGCTGTTCCTTAAGGCAACGGGTATCAAGCCTGATCTGTGCAGCAACGGCAGTGATGCGATCAACATGTGCAAGACCTATAAGTACGACCTGATCCTGCTCGATCACATGATGCCCTCTCCCGACGGTATCGAAACACTGTATGCGCTCAGAAATGACGACGACTCGCTCAACAGGGACACTCCCGCACTGGTACTTACCGCCAATGCTATCGCCGGAAGCAGGCAGAAATATCTTGATGTCGGCTTCAACGATTATCTGACCAAGCCTCTTGACGCGGCTGAGCTCGAAAGGACCGTTAAGAAGTTCCTGCCGCCCGACAAGATAATATCGCTTGAGAGGACCGCTTCCGCTCAAGCACCCGCAGAAGATATCAATGACGAGTTCTATGTTGAGGAATTCCTTCCCGTGGAAGATGATCCCCAACATGAAAATGACAATACCGCAGGCGGAGACGGTCCTTCATCGATCCCCGGCCTTAAAGAGCGTTTAAGCTCGATCGAAGGATTTGATTACGATGTCGCATATCTGCACTGCGGCGGCGATGAATCGATCCTGAAGGAGATCATGATGGATGTGGCTTCGGAGGGAGTTGCCAGAGTCGATCGGATGCGCAGATACCTGGATGAAAAAGACTATTCTTCCTACTGTATCGAAGCACATGCGATAAAAGGACTGATGGCGACCATCGGTCTCGATGAACTGAGCAATACCGCCAGAAAACATGAATTTGCGGCACGCGGGCGCGATGAAGTGTTTGTGCGGAAGGACGGGGAAGCATTTATCGACAGTTACGAAGAAGTA
>JAILIQ010000303.1 GCA_024695205.1 Lachnospiraceae bacterium | reverse complement strand
GGATCGGATGATGCGAATTCTGTCTTATAGATTGTATGATATTCTTCCGTGAGAGCTGTAAGTTTCGGAGCATCATTTTCAGAAAATGCAACTTCTGCAATACAGCTGTTACATATCACATTGTCGAATTTACCGCCTTCAATACCGATAAGCTTAAGGCTCTCGCATTCCCCGTATGCACGGTAAAGAAATCTTGACATTAATTTGATCGCATTTCCTCTGCCTCTGTTGATCTCAACGCCCGAATGACCTCCGATCAGCCCGTCAATGCTTATTACAGCATTAAGGCATGTCTCTTCTGCCTGTTCGGAAGCCTTTATCATACAGTCGGTCCTTAATCCGCCAGCGCAGGAGACAGTAAATACACCTTCCTCCTCGGAGTCGAGATTGAGCATCCTCCTGCCCTTCAACATACTCATATCAAGCCCCGCAGCACCGTCCATTCCGACTTCTTCATCTACGGTAAATACCGCTTCGATCGGAGGATGCTTTAATGTATCATCCGCAAGGATCGCAAGTATCATTGCGACAGCAATTCCGTCATCGCCGCCAAGGGAAGTATCCTTTGCCCTTATATAGCCATCGTCTATATACAGATCAAGCCCTTCTTTTGTCATATCCTTTATGGAGTTTTCGGTCTTGGCGCATACCATGTCCATATGCCCCTGAAGTATTACAGGCTCCGCATCTTCAAGTCCGTGACTTCCCGGTTTAAAAATCACAAGATTGTTAAGATCATCCTCAACATATTCAAGTCCAAGCTCTTTTGCAAATGAAACGCACAGATCGCTGACCTGTTTTGTATTGCCGGACCCGTGAGGTACAGAACAGATCTTTTCAAAATAATCAAATACTTTTTGGGGTTCAAGTCCCGATAAAACAGCCATATCCAACCTCCAAGTACTTTCTTTTTGTATTAAAAAAGGACATCTATCAGATGTCCTTTAATATTATAAATCCGTTTATTCCGCCGTGTCAACAACATTGCCCGAAACCTTTTTATCATAACTTCCGCCGGGCTTATAAAGTGATTTTGCACTGCTTCCCGAAACAGCATTGGATGCCGCGTTGTTAAGCGCTGCCGATCTGTCCGCAAGTCTGCTGAAATATGAGCCGCGGCCCTTCATGATCGTATTCAGGCTGCTCAACTGTGCAGAATCGAATTTGGCTTCGTCGAGGCTTAACTTATTGTTGGAGCCGACGGAAACGCCTATATCGGTAAGCGATTTGGCAAGAGCGGCGGTATCCTGTGTCATCCACATAGCCTGTCTGAGCACGGGAACATTGTCGACCTTTGAAGCCGAGTCTACAAGTGTGTTATATTTTTCGATGACCGATTTCAAAGTATCCTTGATACTCTCACGATTGTCTTCGCTGATAGTCAGATTCATCAGTTTGTTGACATCCTGATTCAGACTGTTCGCGTCAGCCGAAGAAGAAGTAAGATTCAGTTTTTCGGTCTTCTGCTGCGTTGTCTCTTCGGTATCCTGCTTGTTGTAATATGCATTCAGAAGCTTCTTGTAAGCACCGTTCTGAATAAGGGCATAATCACCTAAGGTGCTCATGTTGGAAGCGCCGGATGCATACAGAGAATCGACTCCGTTAGAAGCGTTCGATTTTGATGTGGATTTTGTACCGAGCATCGAAGCAAAATAATTGCCCGAATCACCCGATGAGATTCCGTTAATAGCCATAATCACACCTCCCTGTGTAATAAGTACCATCCCTGAAAAGTTTCTAAATTACTGAGTGATCGAAGCATTGATCTGGTAAGCCATCTGATAGTCGTAAGCAGCTACTGCCTGCTTCATTGCGGCTTCCTGTGAAGGTTCGATCCTCAAGCCGGTATCGCTGGCACGCTTGTCAAGCTCTCCGTTCATATCAGCGCTGGTGATCGTTCCTTCAACCACCATCTGTCTGAGCTGGAATTCGGTATAGCGTGTCAGGTTGCCTGTGTTGACTGAAGCCGAAGCGGCCGATCCGGCATCGTAATCCTCATCGGCGATCTGTGAGGGTTCAGCAGGTCTTGCCTGAGGTGTCTCGCTCGTTACGGATACTTCTTCGGTCTCTGTGTTGTCTGCAAATGAAGAAGTCAGGCGGACATTCGACTGTTGAACGTCATAAATACCGGTAACGGAATCATCGGTATTATCCAGATACCTGTTCGTGTAAGCTCCTGTACGGGGCTCATCAAAACGATTCCTGTTCAGACCGTTCAGACCGTTGTTATCAGTTTCTGTTCTCTGCGCGTTCAGACCGTTCCTGTCGGCTGCGTTCCACTGATCGTTTTGAACACCTCTGTCAGCCCGGTTCCTGCCGTCATTCAGTCCGTCTCTCAGGTTGGACGTGATCATGCTGGCAAAATCAGTTTTCCCGTTAAGCTTGGAAAGACCTTCGCCCAGAGCCTTCAGCGATTGAACAGCCGCCTTGCCGGCACTTGAAATGCTTATGTTATATGCAGGAGTATTCTCTGCCACATAAGCCTTCTGCGCTTCCCTGACGACCGATGAGGTATCGGAATTGACATTCGTCAGCTTTTCGATCCGATTGACCTGAGAAGCGGAATTATACGACATACTGTTATCCGAACGGAATACTCCGGAATCATTAACGTAAATAACCATATTCCATCCTCCTGTCTTAATGATCAAAAGCTGTTGACGAAACTTCACCTAATACTTCTTTATAATTAGTGCATATCAGAAATTTGTGTCAAAATTATGTCAAAATACAATATTTCAAATAATTTCAAGGAATTTCATTTTTTGCAAAGCAACGAACATTTTTTCACTTATACCGGTTTCGGGTTTCAAAACTTGAAATTTCATAAAAAAGGTGTTATAATATTTTAACCTGAAGACCGGATGCATTAATCCATCCGATATTTTATTTATTTATCGAGGAATCCGTTATGGCTGATAAAAAAGAGTATACTCCGATCCTGCCATTCAACGATCTGGCGATCGACCATTTTGTGATATACAACAACATGACCTATGTCAGGGACCTTGCACTTACCGAATGCGGTACGATGAAGCACAATCCCAACATGATCAAGTATTATACTACCTGCAACGCCGAGCCCGTTAAGATCGGCGGCGACTGATGTTGTCTCACACTTCGTCACATACCTGCAGGATCAGGAACTTCAGATATTCCGATTCCGAAACGCCCCAGAGTATCGGATGATCCGGTGACTGCGTCCTGAACTGTATCTGTCTTATACGCTTATGCGCATCTTTTGCGGCAGCTTTTATGACCTCATAGAACGATGCCGGATCCATAAAATGTGAACACGAACATGTACATAATATCCCGCCGTTCCTGACCAGCTTCATCCCTCGAAGATTGATTTCCTTATACCCTTTTGCCGCATTTTTTACGGAATTTCTGGACTTTGTAAATGCCGGAGGATCAAGTATCACGACATCATAGGACTCCTGTTTTTCTATCAGCTTCGGAAGCAGTTCAAAAACATCCCCGCAATAAAAACCCATTCTGTCTTCAAGACTGTTCAGGCGTGCATTTTCACGTGCCATACCGATAGCTGTTTCGGAAATGTCAGCCGCAAGAACAGATGATGCCCCGCCATAAGCGGCATTAAGCGCAAAAGAACCCGTGTGTGTAAAGCAGTCAAGCACTTTGGCATTCCTGCACAGCTTCTGAACTTCCAGCCTGTTGTATTTCTGATCAAGAAAGAAACCGGTCTTCTGCCCGTCCTCAATATCCACCTTGTATCTTACGCCGTTTTCTTTTATTTCAACAATGGTATCGAAAGGCTCTCCGATAAAACCTTTTGAAGGAGACATACCCTCAAGTTCACGAACCTTTGCCTCACTTCGTTCATAGACTCCCCTGATCCTGATGCCGTCTTCTTGCAGTACTTTTTTTAGCCTGTCCACTATCTGCAGCTTCAGCTTGTCTATACCAAGGGCCAGTGATTCAATAACAATGCAGTCTTCAAACTTATCCGCCACCAGACCGGGCAGATAATCGGCCTCGCCGAAGATGATACGGCAGCTGGAGGTGTCAACCGTCTTTTTCCTGTATTCCCAGGCATCGCGGACTCTCTTTTCAAGTAAGGTATCAAGATCTTCAAGCCTGTTCCTTCTGCATAACAGCCTTATCCTTATCTTGGACCTGTGATTGATAAATCCGGTTCCGAGATAATAACCGTCAAAATCATGTACTTCAACAATATCGCCATCGGCGATCCCTATGTCTTCACTGTCGATCTCGTTATCAAATATCCATGCTCCGCCTGCTTTTAAAGTCCTTCCTTCACCCTTTTTAAGGTTTACGCTTTTATACATATAGATCCCTCCGCGCAGGCTGTTTAAAACTCACCGTTCCTGACCTGCATTTATCTCACGAACAACGATATCGGCTTCCTCCGGTCCGGGATCCTTAAGCCCCGGGTTCTTTTTCCGAAATACCACCATTTTACTCAGAGCATAATTTAAAATAATGACAACGCCGCTTGTAATAAGCTTTGCCACTCCTCCGGTGATCCCGAAGAACGTTTCCTTCAAGAATCCGAGCCACGAAACATTATCCGCTATGACAGCCAGGGCATCCGGAAGGAAGATCTCGAACATTCCGGTAAATATCCTTGCCAGATAAAACTTGACCATCTCCACCCAGAAGCTGCCGCCGGTCTTTTCAAAGACATACGCCCTGTTGGTCAAAAATGCGAAGGTTACCGCTGTGACCCAGGCAATTCCGTTTGCCAGCATTGTTTTAAAGCCAAGCTCATTCAGGCCTAATACTTTCTGACATATAAAGGTTGCCGCCCAGTTGACTATTGTTGCCGAAACACCGAAAATGATATACATGATCATCTCATGGTATTTCTTAAGCAGTCCGGTTATCCTGTCCTTCATTATAAAATCTCCGTAAATGCATATTCATGATAAATCAAAGTACATTTTATCATATTTCTGATTTTAGTAAAGAAGGAATATTTAAAATGCATCGTTAGTTTAACCTGTCCCTCGAAAATAAATTGATAAACTTCCCTCCAAACTATTGAAATGATGATATTTAACGGATATAATTGGTTTATATCATATGGAGGTGCCGTTATGAGCGTACTTGTTAAAAATTTAATGGAAGATATGGTCGAAAGAAAGTTCAGACAGATTGTTCCGCAGCTGAATTGCTGTACGTGTGATATTTGTAAGACTGATATCATGTGCTACGCTCTTAACAGGCTTAAGCCCAAGTATGTAGCTACTTCTCAGGGTGAACTTCTCTCAAGGATCGACTCCTTAAGTTCAACCTTTGAGATCGCGATCATGACCGAGCTTACCGCAGGGGCCGAGATCGTCAGAAAGAATCCCAGACACAACACTTCTACGGAATGATGATCATAAAAAATAACATCCCGCAGTCCTTAAGACTGCGGGATATCTTTTTGGTTTCAGAAATACTTCCTGTTGCCCCAAAGATTACTCCTCTTCAGGTCAATATACTCGTTGTAGGCCATCTCCAGGATCTGTTTCTCATTCGGAAACTTCAGGAGATGATACGCTTCATGATACTTATAGTATCCCGAATCAC
>JAILIQ010000302.1 GCA_024695205.1 Lachnospiraceae bacterium | reverse complement strand
GGCGAGGCTGGGAAGCCGCTTCCTTTCTGCATTTTTTAAATGACACATAATCTCCTAAGCCATGTTTTCACAAAGCGAAAACTGGTTAGTTTTAAGCTTTGCTTAAAACATAACGGTAGGTCGTGCGTTCGAATCGCATCGTGGACATTTAGGGCTTGTAAGCCCCCTTAAGGAGCCTTTTAGGGAATTATCGCAATCTGCATAATGAACAGAGGATCAGATGAAAAGCTCCGATTACTTGAAAATGATCTTCAACCTGTTGGTCTTATCGGAATAATCATATTCGACCGAATTGGTGAGCTTCTTTACGATGGAAGCGGAAAGCTCATCACCGTCACTGAACGGATCATACTTTTCACCGGCATATGTGATATCCATGACCAGAGAGTCATCGGCGTCGGAATACTCTGTCAAGATATTAACAGGATAAAGATCAAATGCATCTCCGTTGGGAACAAGATTCTGGGATACGATCTCCTCAAAAGCCAGCCGGACGTTTCTGGACAGCTTCGAAGAGATCATATTATCGTGGCAGAATGTTTCAAGCTTGGCCGTAGCCTCTATGAAATCATATTCTCCGTTTTCTATCTGTATATTAAGCTGCTTAAGCCGCTTGATAAACAACCTTGTCTTTTCCTTCCGGGGATTATTGAATATCTGGTCGGGAGTCCCTTCCTCGTATATTCCTCCTTCATCCATGTAAAAGACACGATTTGAAACATCGCGTGCAAATTTCATCTCATGAGTGACGATCATCATGGTCATGCCTTCACCCGCAAGCTTTTTTATAACCTGCAGCACCTCTCCTACCATGGTGGGATCAAGCGCAGATGTAGGCTCGTCAAAAAGGAGCACCTCAGGATTCATCGCTATGGCGCGTGCAATAGCTACACGCTGTTTTTGTCCGCCCGATAACTCGGAAGGCAGGTTCAGCGCCTTTTCAGCAAGTCCGACACGCTTCAAAAGCTTCATTCCCTCTTCGTAAGCATCATTTCTGGACTTACCGAGCAGTTGTACCGGAGAGATCATAACATTTTCGATTATGGTAAGATTCGAAAAAAGATTGAAAGACTGGAAAACCATCCCCATTTTTCTTCTCACGAGATTCATCTTACATTTTGGATCGGTTATCTCCTCCCCTTCAAAGATCACCTTTCCGGAGGTAGGCTTCTCAAGCTGGTTAAGGCATCTGAGCAGTGTTGATTTTCCGGTACCGGACGGTCCTATGATTGAAATGACATCACCCTTATTGATCTCAGCGTTCAGATCTTTCAAAGGTACAATATTCGGGTATCGTCATTCTTATTTTATACTTTATTTTTTATATATTTTCACTATTTTACGTTAGGAGAGCTTCGATAACCGGTATTATTTCCGATTACCCGGAAAAAGATTTCTATATTGAGGCAAGCAAAACAAACCAAAAAACAGCAGCGGACAATTGTCTGCTGCTGTTTTGGTCCCTTAAGATTTGCTTAAAACATAACTGTAGATCGTGCGTTCGAATCGCATCGCCTTACTCCGATCGCTTCGCAATACGGTCGGCGATCGCAAGATAGCAGAATCCGACTGCTATCAGGAATATCAGCAGAGCCAGTATCCACCAGGCAGTGCCCATGAAAGGAAGCTCATTCGTAAATCCGAAGGCACCTGCCTTGCTTCCCCAATTCAGGAAAAAGTATGGATAATTGATCCCTTCCATAAACTGCCAGTTATTGACATAGCCTATTCCTGCATATATCGCATAGATGATCGGCGGGATTATAACATACAGTGCATTTATCCTTTTTATCCTGGCAATACCGCTGATCATAAAGAAATCCGCTACCGCAACAACCGGAACCACAAGATGGGTCAGCGTATTCTGGATGTTCCACGCACCCGCACCGAGTGTGGGCGCCAGCACAAATCCGAATACCACTCCCGTAAGAGTTATCGAAACCGTTCCGACAAATTTGACGGTATACCAGACTTTACCGATCCCGGCATCCTTCAGCAACAGGCAGAAGCCGACTGCGCATATGATCGCGATGGCAATATTGGACTGGATCGTAAAGAACATAAACACCCTGTTTCCGCCCATGAAAGAATTTCTGCCTGCATAGTAGCTCAAAAAAGTTCCTATAACAGCTGAAAAGAATACTATGACTTTGAATGCCAGACTAAGCATTTTACGTGTTTTCGTAATATTGTTCATGACAGAACCTCCTGATTTATATTTTGCGCAATATAGTTGTATCACATCTATTTTATTTTTTCAAGTAGTATTTTTATTGTCACA
>JAILIQ010000281.1 GCA_024695205.1 Lachnospiraceae bacterium | reverse complement strand
ATTGTAAATTTCTTTTTATTACTCATATTTCTAAATACTGTCTGTTCCTTTCACTGCTCATCTTCACTGACAAGCTCTATCTCTCCTTCAAGGAGTTCTTCGAAAATAGGCGCAATCGCCTCAAGTTATTTTTCGTCTTCCACTATGCTGTAGACGATATCCGTCTCCTCTTCGCCGCTCTGTGTGAGGATATAAGCCATCGTCTCATCATCCTCGCTCTCTTCGGCAAGTATATATACGCAGCCGTTAAATTCTGTCTTCTCAAGTACGATCAGCTCTATTGTCTCTCCAAGATCTCCCGTCATGCTGATCTTCTGTTCTTTTTTATCCATAACTTAACCCCTTATCGCAAATTCAGCCGGGCTGTCCGGGATCCTCACGGGAAAGGCTGTCAAGATAATTCTGCAGAATGATCGCAGCCGCTATCTTGTCGACCACTTCGGCCTTCTTCTCATAATCGAGTCCCGCCTCATCAAGGATCCTGTGGGCTTCGACCGTGGTAAGTCTTTCATCCCACATGATGACTTCAAGCCCTGTACGCCTCTCAAGCCCTTCGGCAAATTCACGGCATGCCGCGGCACGCTCCTTCTCGTCACCGCCTAAGGTCACAGGTAGCCCGACGACTATCCTGCCGACCTCGGAAGAAGCGATCAGCTCCTCTATACGGGCATAAGTCTGCCGCAGTTTATTCGCATGCTTTCTGCGAATAGTTTCGACAGGCTGTGCGGTAAGCAGCAAACCGTCGCTTATAGCCACCCCGCATGTAACCGTTCCGAAATCAAGTCCCATTATGCGCATATCCGGATAAACCTCTTGATCATTCTTCTGCCTTGAAATTATTCATGATATAGTCCTTGAGGAGCTCCTCAATGATCTCATCACGTTCAACTCTCATGATCTGGCTGCGAGCGCCGTTATGACTTGTGATATAAGTCGGATCGCCGGACATGATGTAGCCGACAATCTGATTAACGGGATTGTAGCCCTTCTCGGTAAGTGCAAGATAAACACTGTCTATCGTATTTTTCACGATCGTGTTTTCTTCCTTCTGAACCTTGAAATACTGAGTGTTTGAAATGTTCTCCATAAGTAAATACCTCCCAATCATTTGCTCATCACTTTATTATAAATCCAAAATAAAGATTTTTCAAGGATTAATCATAACATACGGAAATTTAATAAATGGTCCGGTCCATGCGTCGTACCCTTTCCCGCACGATATATCATTCCAGGATCACAGGTCATTTTTTATATTTATGCATCACCGTTTTTTATGATATTTCCGATGAGTATCCCGTCCGCGGAAATACCTGATATATTGCACCGTACAAAGCAATTCTGTCCAATTCCGGCAGCGGGTACGGCTACCTTGACATATCTTTCCGTAAGTCCCGTCATAAAGAGCGCCGTGTCCGTTCCCGAAAGCATTTCTCCGTTTTCAGGCACTATATTTTCTTCCTGCTCTGTGAGTATTGTTACATTCTTCCCAACAAATCCCCTGATATAACGTAAGTGGTTTTCCTGATCGATTTTTTTAAGCAGCGCGCTTCTTTTGTTCTTAACATTTTCATCGATCTGCCCCAGCATTTTGTCGGCAAGCGTCCCTTTTCTCCTCGAATATTTGAAAATATGGATCTTGGCAACTCCTGTCTTTTCCGCAAATTCAAGTGTCTGTTGGAATTCTCCGTCGGTTTCCTGCGGAAAACCCACAATGATATCGGTATTGATCGAAGGAAGCTCGTAGGCATCCCTGATGATCCTGCAGGCATTCTCATAATCCGCAGTCGTATAATGCCTCTTCATCCTCTTAAGCACCGTATCCGAGCCGCTCTGAAGCGAAAGATGAAAATGAGGGCATACCTTGGGATTGTTTTTAAGTTTCCCGATAAAATCTTCGGTAATGATCCTCGGTTCGAGCGATCCGAGTCTGATCCTATCTATCCCATCGATCGCCGAGACCGCATCGATCAGTTCCAGCAGGGGTTTTCCGTTAAAGCCGTTTGCAACAGCCTTTTCATAATTATCCGAATCCGCACCGTAAGAGCTCAGATGTATCCCGGTCAGTACAACCTCCCGATATCCGCTGTCCCTGAGCTTTATTACCTCTTTGGTCACATCTTCGACACTGCGTGATCTTACCCGTCCCCTTACATACGGTATTATACAGTATGCACAAAACTGATTGCATCCGTCGGTAACCTTGATAAAGGCCCTTGTTCTCTCATGACACCCGGTCATATCATCCGTTTCGGGTGTATCGGCCCCAGACATCACAGTCCCAACCTGCATATCAGGATTCTCAACGGCAGACATTTTCGTACTTACGTCAGTTGCCTTGTCTTCTGATGTTCCCGTAATTCCGGCAGGTTCCGTTTCCCGGGCTTTGCTGCTTACGGCAGGTTCTGTTTTCAGGACTATGCTGCTCCCGGCAGGTTCCGTTCCCCGGACTTTACTGCTCCCGGCAATTTCTTTAAGATATTTTGCGGCAAGTGCGATTACCTCGGATTTCCTGTCGTTTCCGGCCGCAACATCTGCATCCTGTGAAGCCACGGTATCTTCTCCGACTGCCTGAACATAACAGCCCGTGGCAACGATAACCGCATCGGGGCTGAGCTTTCTGGCGCGATGAAGCATCTGGCGCGATTTTCTGTCAGCAACATTGGTAACCGAACATGTATTGATCACAACTATATCTGCATTGCCGGCTTCAAAAGGAATAGTGACCGCGCCGGCTTTTTCAAATTGTTCCCGAAACATCTCGGTTTCATAAGCATTTACCTTGCAGCCCAGACTTAAGAAACATACTTTTTTTTCTTTCAGGATCACATTATCAGTATTTTCCACAAATTCCACCCTTGTATCTTGTGCATCATGCACAAATTGTTCTGAATTTTTCGACAATAATGTACCGAAATTAATCTCAAAACGCAAAACAAACATTAAAAGTTTATAAACTCTGTATATTGACTAATTCAATGCTAACGTATAATATAACATTGTAGCAAAAAACTGACATTCGAAAGGAGAATAAAAATGAAAACAGTTAAAATCAGCTTAAATTCAATCGATGCAGTAAAGTCATTCGTTAATACCGTTACCAAATATGATTCTGACTTTGATCTTGTATCGGGAAGATATGTAATTGATGCCAAGTCAATCATGGGTATCTTCAGCCTTGATCTTTCAAAGCCCATCGATCTGAATATCCACACCGAGGAGAACCTTGACGGTATCCTTGAAGCACTTAAGCCCTATCTTGTCTGATTCGGTTGAATGCATAAGGCGTCGCACCATACATGCGGCGCCTTTTTCTTTTATTCGGCAATATCTATGATCTCCACCGTTTCGATAGCCTTTTCGACGAGTTCTTCTATCACACCTTCGAGCTTGCGCTCGGATCTTTCGATAACTTCGATCCTGGGCTTGGTCTTGGGATGTTTTGCGACAAATATCGTACAGCAGTCTTCATACGGCTCTATAGAAGTTTCATAGGTGTTGATCTTCAGCGAGATATCAACGATATCCTGTTTATCGAAAGCGATCAGCGGCCTGTAAACGGGCATTGTACATACCGCATTGGTTGCCGCAAGCCCCTGCATCGTCTGTGAAGCCACCTGCCCGATGCTTTCTCCCGTTACAAGTCCGAGCGCCTTTCTCTGTCCGGCAAAATGTTCCGCGATCCTCATCATATAGCGCCGCATGATGATCGTAAGCTCCTCACGCGGGCATTTTTCTATTATAGCGAGCTGAACGTCCGTAAAATTCACGACGTGCAGCCTTATAGGCCCGGTATATACGCTGATAAGCTTCGCCAGATCGACTACCTTCTGCTTTGCGCGCTCGCTCGTATAGGGCGGTGCATGAAAATACACAGCGTCGATATACACGCCTCTTTTGGCGATCATATATCCGGCTACGGGACTGTCTATGCCGCCCGATAACAGCAGCATTGCTCTTCCGTTGGCACCGACCGGCATTCCACCGGGACCTGGTATCGTATCGCAGAACACATATGCTTTGTTGCGTATCTCGACCTGAAGCTTTACCTCAGGTTCGTGAACGTCGACTTTAAGCTCCGGGAATCTGTTCAGCAGATAGTCGCCCATTCTTGAGCAGATCTCGGGAGTTTCGATCGGATATCTCTTATCCGAACGTCTCGCAAATACCTTGAAAGTAAAGCTTTCTCCCTTAAAACGTTCTTCCACGAAATCACCGGTATTCTTTGTAAGGCTCTCCCATGACGCGTCCTCGATAACGATCGCGGGACATATCGCCCATACTCCGAATACCGTCTTTATTGCATTTACGGTATCGTCGTAATCATACTCTTCGGGACATTCCACGAGTATCCTGCCCTGTTCGCGCGTGCAGACAAAGCCTTCCGCTATTTTCTTTAACTTGCCCCTTATCCTGTCGCACAATGCGTCTTCAAACACATAACGGTTCTGTCCCTTTATACCTATTTCGGCATATTTGATAAGCAATGCCCTGTATTTCATAAAATTCCTCCGTTGGCATGGGTTCGATCCCGCAGGGGATCATTTTCTTGAAAACCTGCTGTAAACAGGTACTGTTTCTTTCAGACATTCAATGCAGTAATCAACCTGTTCAATGGTATTGTCGCCGCAAAAACTGAATCTGAGCGTTGAATCAAGGAGCTTTTGGGGTACTCCGATCGCCTTTAATGTCCCGCTGATCCCGGGATGGTTCGAAGAGCATGCCGAACCGGAACTGACCATTATTCCGCGTTCCTCGAGTGCATGCAGCAGCACCTCCGCCCTGATCCCGTCAAAGCTGACACTCAGAATGTGCGGCGCGGAATCCTTTATATCCGCAGGAACAGCATTTACATGCGCCCAATCAAGCTCCGAGAGGGCCTCGATCATCCTCTGTTTCAGCCCATACATTTTTGCTGTCCTCTGATCAAGGTCACTGTATATTTTTTCGGCAGCAACACCGAGTCCGGCGATCGCAGGCACGTTTTCCGTTCCGGACCTTCTGTCTTTCTGCTGTCCTCCTCCGAATATCAGAGGTCTGAGTTTTGTCCCTTCAGCCGCATATAAAAAGCCGCTTCCCTTCGGTCCGTGCAGCTTGTGGCCGCTCACGCTGAGCAGATCGATACCTTCTTTTTTGGGATTGATCCTGTATTTTCCGTATGCCTGAATGGCATCGGAATGAAAAACGACCTTCGGGTTTTTCTTTTTGACAGCCTCAGAAAGAGCCGCAATATCCTGTACCGCACCGGTCTCGTTATTTACATACATGATCGAAACAAGAACCGTCTCTTCCCTAACCATCTCTGCAAGACGCCTGGGGTCTACATGTCCCATATTATCGACAGGTACGAATTCAACCTCAAATCCAAAATCCTCAAGGCTCAGCATCGGATTGTATACAGCCGGATGCTCAAACGCCGAAGCGATCACATGATTGCCGCTGCGCTTATTGGCAAGCGCCGAGCCTATAAGAGCCATATTGTTCGACTCCGTCCCGCCTGATGTAAATATGATCTCCTTGGGTGCGGCATGAAGGGTTTGCGCAACAGTCGCGGAGGCATCCCTGATATACTTCTCCGCTTCAAAACCCTTTATATGCTTGGACGAGGGGTTACCGTAATCCTCCCTCATAACACGTTCCATTATCGCGACCGCTTCAGGGCATACCCTGGTCGTTGCGGCATTATCAAAATAACAATCCATATCTTTACTTATAAATTCCGATCAATGTTTTATTGTTTGTACAGATTCCTCACCCGATCTCGAAGCCTATGACCGCAAGCATCGCAAGTCCTGCCGTTTCAGTCCTTAATATCCTTTTTCCGAGACTTATCGTCTCAAATCCCGAATCGACCGCCCTTTGAACTTCCTCCGGCTCAAAACCGCCTTCCGGTCCGATAAATATACCGATGCTCTTCCTGCCGTTAAGGCTCCTGATCAGAGCTCTTGAGTGATCCATGCCGCTGTCCGAATTGTCCGCGTTCTCATACGGGATCAGATTGAATTCAAGCTCTCCGGCAATTTTTAACGCTTCCTCGAAATCTACGGTCTCAAGCACCTTCGGGATGATCCCTCTTCCCGACTGTTCCGCGGCGCTCCTTGCAATACTCTGCCAGCGTTCGAGTTTACGCGATTCCTTTTCATCCGATCCGGCCTTTACGATCACACGCTTTGTCATGACCGGAATGATCTCGCTTGCTCCGAGCTCAACAGCCTTCTGTATGATCAGCTCAAGCTTGTCCTTTTTGGGCATTCCCTGAAACAGAACTATCTTTGCCGGACTTTCAGCCGCCGAGCCGCATGTCTTCAGGATATCCGCAATAAGCTTTTTTCCGTCATTTCCGCGTATCCTGCAGAAATGATCCGTTCCTTCGCCGTCACAGATTATCAGTTCCTCTCCGTCACGCATACGCAGAACGTTCCGGATATGGTTGACATCAGCGCCTTCAAGCACGATATGATCTTCGAAAATATTGGATCTGTCCGTATAAAAATGATACATTTCCCACTCTCCGTAAACTGTGTACGAATCATTTACGTGCCACTATACTTACCCAGTCATTCATGTGAAGTATCTCAACGATCTCAAAACCGTTTTCCAGGATTGCTTCCTTCACTGCTTCTTCCTTGGTATTGATTATTCCCGAGCTTATAAACAGGCCGCCTTTTTTCATAAAAGCGCCAACCTTACCGGACATCGGGATTATCACATCGGCAAGGATATTGGCAACTACCGTGTCCGCTTCAAAGCCGGCAAGATCTTCGCAAAGCCCTGCATCGGACAGAACGTTTCCCTTAATGAACATCAATTCTCCGGACCCGGGTATCCGGACTTTTTCGCATCTTGCGGCCGGGATCTTATTGACGGACGAGTTTTCAACCGATGTGTCGACTGCTATCTCATCAATGTCAACTCCAAATGCCGAGTCAGCCCCAAGCTTCATCGCAGCGATCGAAAGGATCCCGCTTCCGCAGCCCAGATCCAGAACTCTCTCACCGTTCTTCATGTATTTTTTTAGTGCCAGGATACAAAGCTTCGTGGTTTCATGAGCTCCGGTCCCGAATGCTGTACCGGGATCGATCTCTATAACGATCTCATCCTTTTTGGAGGATGCCGCATCATCCGGAACATATTCCTCCCAGGTGGGTTTGATGACTATGCTCTCGTCAATCCTGAAGGGCTTAAAGAACTCCTTCCAGTTATTGATCCAGTTATTGTCGTCCTCAAGGCTGACCTCAAGCTTCATTGTCCCGAAATCACACAGTTCCGCATAGTCTTCGATACTGCTCCTCAGCTGATCTTCAAGCTCTTTTTCATCCGTATCCGGCTCCACATAGAAGCTCACATATGCAATCCCTTTATCCTCGGGCAGTTCCGGGAGAATGTCGATAAACATTTTCTCCTTTTCTTCCTGGGTAAGAGGCACATTATCCTCGATCTCAAATCCCTCAAGTCCGAGCTCCATGGCAACCGCCCCGAGATAATCAAGTGCTGCCGTAGTTGTTTCAAGCCTCAGCTTTTTCCACTTCATATCCGCTTACCTGTTCCTTTATGCACATTTTAAAAATCTTTTCATGTATTACTCATACAGCCGGTCTGTTTTCACTCTTTCCGGTCATACTTTATGCGTTTCTTTTTACTTAGGCTGCCCGGACACCGGCCCGTTTTCACTCTTTCCGGTCATACTCTATGTATTTCTTTTTACTTAGGCTGCCCGGACACCGGGCCCGTTTTCACTCTTTCCAGACATACTTTATGTATTTCTTCTTAGGGCTTCCGAGCATATAGCTGTCATTTGCGACAAGCGTGATAACGTTGGCGGACTCGGAAATGCTCTCAATACTGTATTCTCCGGCACCTTTAAGATCATTGTTCCGTTCATGTCCAAGATATATGTGTTTCGGCACAACATACAGATTAATGTCCTCTGGCTGCACATCCTTTCCAACCAGGAAATATACACAGCCTCTCATGGCATAATCGGGATACCTGTATGCACCTGTCGTTATACCGCTGATCACATCGACACCGGGCCCCTTGCCAAGATATACTTCCTCAACATAATCCTCAAAATGCTTCTCAGGGATCGGACACTCATAATTGATCCCGGTCTTATCATCAAGATCATACTGATAGTAGGCAAATATAGCATTAAACAGGTCCTGTGCGGTCAGGGACACTTCATTCAGGTTGTATGTATTCCCATATGTATCCGTAAGGATCCTGCTGTTGGAGTTATAGGTTTTCAGATATCCCCAGATCGCGTAGGCATAAGCTGTCTTTAAGGATTCGTCTGCATTTACCATCTGCCATGTCAGCTTGTTTGATAAAAATGCCTGAACATAGGCATTTTCACCATATTTATCACATACAAAGTCTATTATGTCTTCCGCAAATCTGACTCCGGCCTCATTCCAACAGTCCCAGAATTCCTTCTGCTCCGAAAGCTTGATCCCGTCTATCGAAGGATATGTTCCGTCCCTGTTGATCCCAGCCGTTCTTATGATATCGGCCTTTTTGCGTCTTTCGGACGATATCTGTGTATGGTAGCCCTCGAGTCCGTAAATATCGTTTTTATAGAACTTGAGCGGACCGTCATACTTGCTGTTGGACAGCACATATGCCGAATAAACGACATCATCCACGGTTACCGCTTCGCCGTCACAGAAGCTGATGCCCTCTTTTAAAACGACTCTCAGGGTTCTGTAATCTTCACCTGCCTCCTTTGCGGCATTGCCGAAAATTGAGCTGTCATCAATAAATGAATATTCATAAGCAACGCAGGGATACTCAATTCCCGCGCAGGCTTTCCCGTTTTCATCGATGTAAAACAACGGAGCCTGTGTTCTCGCTACGATCTCATCCGCAAGCGCGCTGTCCGCGTAGAAAGGGTTAAGTATCATCACCTCATCGGTAAAGCCTATCTCAACAGGCGTTTCGTCTTCCGAACTGCGCGGTTGGGTCAATGCATTGTATCTGTCTGCCGGCTTGTCGATGATAGGTGTGGGAGTTGCCGAAGGTGCCGGTGTATCCGTCGGCTTTAACGGATCCGTGATCTGAACCAGTACATCACCGGTAAGCGCAGGATCCTTTTTACAGCCTGCAAGGATCAGGACAGACAACATCAACAGCATAAAAAGCGCCGCTTTATATATATGTCCGCTTTTCATCACTTTTTCGCCTCCTGTGCTCTTTAGTTCATGCATATCTGAGCACTTTATTATAAAACACATACGAAGATAGAATACCACAGTTCGTTCCGGATGTCAAAAAACAGCGATCAGTGGTCGCTGTTTTTGATGATATCCTTGATCAGTGTTCCCGCGCTCTCAAACGGGGCGGACATATATCTTTCCCTTAAGGAGCTGTTGTTTCTTGCCACATCCTCATGCAGATCGCGCGCCGTCATCAGTTTGCAGCCCGCACCTCTTATGATTATCTGTTCAAGTCCGTCCGATGTCGCAACGGTTATATCGTAAAGAGATGCTTTTGTGTGCGCAAACCGTTCGATAAAGCGGTCTGCTGTTTCGGCTTCCTTCGTATAGACAACCTTTATATTATGCAGATCGTAATACTCCTCCTTATGCCCTGCCACACGATAAGCATCATAGACTATGATGAGATTGTACCCGTTCATTGACTGATAGTTGCTCATGATCCCGTTGAGCCTTTCCCTGGCGCCGTCAAGGCTTACTGCCGCAAGCTCTTTAAGTTCATCCCATGCAAAAATGATATTGTATCCGTCAACAAGCAGATATTTTTCTTTTTCTAACACATTCTTTTCGGACTTTCCGACAGGTTTTACCGACGTCTTTTCGGGATCCGTACGATGTTTGCGATACGGATTTTTAAATGTATTTTTCCGGTTTGAAAAAGCCGTTCTTTCGATGATCGCGTCTATTTCGTCGACACCGAGCCATCTTTCCTCTGCCGGTGCCCTCCCTGCATCCCGAACATACTCCGGATCATTATCGTTATCCTTAAGTATCACTCTCATACAATCCTGATCCGTTGTTATCTCACAGCTGATATGCTTGTACATATCGACTTCATTCCAGGGAACCACAAAACCCGCTCCATGAGCACAGAAAACCGATGAAGACGGATTCCTAAGATCCGCTTCCGGATCATAATTTTTGGCATTTATGACTTCCTGCGCGTTATGGCAGGGTAAATACCCCCCGTGACTCAGAGTCAAAGTACCCAGTCCTTTTGTAAACGCCGAAACATCCTTGGAATAACCCTGCATTTCGGAAACAGGCGCTTTCCCCTTCAGTATGACCATATCCTGAAGAATATCGGGATCTGAAGTCAGCCTCCCGCTCATACGCTCTATGTCCGTCATTGCGCGTCCAAGAGATTCCTTCGGGATCATCAGTACAAACTCATACCACGGCTCAAGCAGTACATTCTGCGCCTTCATCAGCCCCTGCCTGATCGCCCTGTACACAGCCTGCCTGAAATCTCCGCCTTCGGTATGCTTTAAGTGCGCCCTGCCGGCAATGATCGTGATCCTGACATCCGTAAGAGTCGCGCCGGTCAGTACTCCTTTATGCTCTTTTTCGTAAATATGCGTATTTATAAGCCTTTGCCAGTTCAGCTCAAGGTCGTTCGTACTGCAGATGGATGCGGAAGTTATCCCGCTGTCGGCAGGTGCGGGCTCGATGAGAAGCTGTACCTCGGCATAATGTCTGAGCGGCTCAAAATGACCGATCCCTATCACAGGTGCCGCTACAGTCTCCTTGTACAGCACACTTCCCCTGTCAAAAACAACTTCTTCGTTAAAACGCTCTTTTAACTGGTATCTGATTATGTCAAGCTGTATATCACCCATAATCCGGATGCACAGCTCTTTCAGTTCTTCATCCCAGTAAACATGCAGCGTCGGTTCTTCCTCTTCGAGTATTTTGAGCTTCTGAAGGATTCCCCTGAGCCTTGTAGGATCGTTTTCCACTACTCTGTAGGTCATTACCGGAATAAGTTCCGGGGCAAATACCTCCTCATCCCCGCCTATGATCTGGCCCGGATAAGTTGCGGTAAGACCCGTTACAGCAACGATCATCCCCTGTCGGGCGGAGCTTACCGCTTCGTATTTTTCTCCCGAATAGACTCTTAGCTGAGTGACTTTCTCAACCATCCTTTCGGGTCCGTTTTCCTTCACGCTCATTGATGATTTGGGAAAATATTCTACTGTTTGACGGTTTTCAAGCTCTCCGCCGGTTATTTTCATATAGGTCAGACGTTTTCCTTCACTGTCGCGACCAATCTTGAATACAGCAGCCGAAAAATCACTGCTCTCATATTCTTCGGGGCAAAACCGCGAAATTAACAAAAGCAGTGTTTCCACCCCTTCTGAGCGCAGTGCGCTTCCGAAACATACGGGAAAAAGCTCTCTTGTACCGACAAGATCGGTAATATCCTCATCATCTATATTGCCCGATGCGAGATACTTTTCCATCACATCTTCACGGCACATTGCGATCTCTTCTATCAGGGCAGGACGCCTTGAATCGTCTATATGGGTCATGTCCGTACAAGCGAGCGAAAGCTCCCGCCTGATATTCTCAAGCGCGAGCTCTTTATTCACGTCTCTGTCCGTTTTATTGACAAAAATGAAAACAGGTATATCGTAGTTTTTCAACAGACGCCAGAGAGTACGTGTATGTGCCTGCACTCCGTCAGGACCGCTCACTACAAGAACGGCCGCATCAAGTACCGAAAGTGTCCTTTCGGTTTCCGCAGAGAAATCAACATGTCCCGGAGTGTCAAGCAGTGTAAATGATGTGTCGTTGTACTCAAAAACAGCCTGTTTCGAAAAAATGGTAATTCCCCGTTCACGTTCGAGAGCATAATTATCAAGGAAAGCGTCCTTTTTATCGACCCTTCCCATCTTCTTAAGCTTACCGCAGGTATACAAAATGCTTTCTGACAATGTTGTCTTACCCGCGTCAACGTGAGCGAGGATTCCTATTACCAGTCTTTTCATTTAAAAAATCTCTTCTTTTTGGGTTCCGGTTCCGGATCTTTGCCGGAATAACTCTCATCAAACTTCTTTAAGAGTTCCTTTTGTTCGGAAGTAAGCTTCGTGGGTATCTGAACCTCAAGGGTTACGTACTGGTCACCTCTTACATTCTTGTCCCTGACCGAAGGAGCTCCCTTGCCTCTGAGCCTGATCGTGGTCTCGCTCGGAGTGCCGGCTTTGACATCATACAGGACATCGCCGTCGATCGTGGATATCCTGATCTCACCGCCGAGAGTAGCCTTCGCAAAGCTCATCGGAGCTCTTGAATATATGTTCATTCCGTCGCGCTGGAAGCTCGGATGATCCGATACCCTGACCTCAACAAGCAGATCGCCGCGGGATCCGCCTTTGGTTCCGGGATCACCCATGTTCGGAACACGGATGCTCATTCCGTCATCTATTCCGGCAGGAATGCTGACCTGTATTTTCTTCTTCTTGTTGATATATCCGGCACCGAAGCAGGCAGGGCACTTTTCCCTTATGATCTTACCTGTTCCGCGACAGTCCGGACAAGCCTGGATGCTTCTGGACATTCCGAACAGTGTCTGCTGGGTATATGCGACCTGACCCTGTCCGCCGCACTTGGAACATGTTTCGGGCTGGGTTCCGGGCTTGGCTCCGCTTCCGTGACAGGTATCGCAGTCTTCTTTGTAATTTATCTCGATATCACGACTTACGCCCTTCATAGCTTCATCGAAGGAAATCCTTACAGACGCATACGCATTCTGTCCCTTCATCGGACCGCTGCTGCGTCTTGATGATCCGCCTCCGCCAAAAATACCGCCAAACAGGTCACCGAACAGATCACCGAAGTCCATACTGCTGAAGTCAAAGCCTCCGGCTCCGCCCATGCCGCCTTCAAAAGCAGAATGCCCGAACTGATCGTACTGACGTCTTTTTTCGGGGTCGCTTAATACCGCATAGGCCTCACCGACTTCCTTGAATTTCTCTTCAGCTTCTTTATTGCCGGGATTAACATCGGGATGATATTTTTTTCCGAGTGTTCTGTAAGCCTTCTTGATCTCCTCGGGTGTGGCGTTTTTCGCTACTCCGAGCACTTCATAATAATCTCTTTTTTCAGCCATTTTAATTCAATCTGCTTTCTGAAAAGCATTTCTCCGTAAATCAGCCTTGCCTTAAAGGAAAGGCCGGTATATCCTATCCGAACCTTCCTTTAAGGCAGGTTAGTCTATTTTGATTATTTATACTTCTTTAAAATCAGCATCTACGATGTTGTCATCGTTTCCGCCCTTTGAGCCGCCCTGTGAAGCTCCGCCTGCAAATCCGCCCATATCGGGGCCTGCATTGTCTGCAAAGCCGCTCATGTCGGGTCCGCCCTGCTGACCGCCGGCTGCCTGTGCCTGCTCATAAACCTTCTGGAACAGACTCTGTGAATCGGTCATCAGCTTCTCTTTAGCAGCCTTGATGTCATCAACCTCACCGTCGCTCATGACTTCGGGATTGGTCTTCTCAAGGAGTTCCTTAAGTCTGTCGATATCAGCCTGAACAGTGGCTTTATCTGCCTCTGGAATCTTGTCTCCTACATCGGCAAGAGCCTTTTCTGTCTGGAATACGATCGAATCGGCTTCGTTGCGTGTATCGACAGCTTCCTTACGCTTCTTGTCCTGTGCCTCGTATTCGGCTGCTTCCTTAACGGCACGCTCAATCTCGGCCTCACTCATCGTGGTACCTGATGTAATGGTGATATGCTGCTCACGGCCTGTGCCCTTATCCTTGGCAGATACGTTAACAATACCGTTTGCATCGATATCAAATATAACTTCGATCTGAGGAACGCCTCTCCTTGCAGGAAGGATTCCGTCAAGCCTGAACTGTCCGAGCAGTTTGTTATCCTTCGCAAACTGTCTCTCGCCCTGTGTAACACGGATATCAACTGCACTCTGGTTATCTTCTGCGGTAGAGAATACCTGGCTTCCGCGGGTAGGGATCGTTGTATTACGGTTGATGATAGGTGTAGCGATACCGCCGAGTGTCTCGATAGACAGAGTCAAAGGGGTAACATCCAGAAGCTGGATATCACCGGCACCTGCATCACCTGCGAGCTTGCCACCCTGGATGGAAGCACCGATAGCAACACATTCATCGGGGTTCAGAGTCTTGGAAGGCTCATGACCTGTCAGCTGACGAACCTTATCCGGAACTGCGGGAACACGAGTTGAACCGCCTACCAGCAGAACCTTTCCGAGCTCTGAAGCCTGAATTCCGGCATCACGCAGAGCTGCATTGACAGGACCTGCTGTTGATTCGATCAGATCGCTGATCAGCTCTTCGAATTTGGCTCTTGTCAGATCCATATCAAAGTGCTTGGGTCCGTCCTGATTGGCAGTAATGAACGGAAGGTTGATATTGGTGGTAGTTGAAGAAGAAAGCTCCTTCTTGGCCTTTTCCGCAGCTTCCTTAAGTCTCTGCAGAGCCATCTTATCCGTAGAAAGGTCGATACCCTCTTTCTTCTTAAACTCATCGATGAAGTAACGGGTAACACGCTCATCAAAATCATCACCGCCAAGCCTGTTGTTACCGGCTGTAGCAAGAACTTCGATAACACCGTCGCCGATCTCGATAACGGAAACATCGAATGTACCGCCGCCTAAATCGTAAACCATAATCTTCTGCTCTTTTTCGTTATCAAGTCCGTAAGCAAGCGCTGCTGCGGTAGGCTCGTTGATGATACGCTTAACCTCAAGGCCTGCGATCTTGCCTGCATCCTTGGTTGCCTGACGCTGTGCGTCGTTGAAATATGCAGGAACGATGATAACTGCTTCGTTGACTTTTTCACCGAGATAATTCTCGGCATCGGCTTTCAGCTTTTGAAGGATCATCGCTGAGATCTCCTGCGGAGAATACTTCTTGTCATCGATGGAAACCTTGAAATCAGTACCCATATGACGCTTGATGGATGAAACGGTCTTGTCCGAATTGGTTACTGCCTGACGCTTTGCTGCATCACCGACAAGACGCTCACCTGTTTTTGTAAATGCTACAACAGACGGTGTGGTCCTTGCACCTTCCGTATTGGTAATAACTGTAGGCTTTCCGCCTTCCATAACAGCTACACATGAATTTGTTGTACCAAGATCGATACCAATAATCTTACTCATAACCTTAATCCTCCTGTATCATAAATAAATTGATTAAAATACATACCCTGACCGGCCGCTCATGCTGTCGGATGTTTTATAACACTGATTGGCTGCCTTGACCATTGAATGTTTTATAACACTAGTTGGCTACCTTGACCATTGAATGTCTTACAACGCTGTCTCTGTACATGTAACCCCTCTGAAGCTCTTCACTTACAACATTCTCTCCGAGCTCGTCATTGTCTTCGTGCATCACGGCATTGTGGAGATTTGGATCGAATTCCTTGCCGGCAGCATCGATAGGGGTAAGACCTGCGTCCTCAAGGCTTGTCATAAGCTGTTTGTAGATCTTTTCCATTCCCTGGGCCACGGGAGATGCCTTGTCTTCTTCGCTTATGCTCTTAAGCCCGAGCTCAAAGCTGTCCAGCGAAGGTAATATCTTCTCGATGATCGACTTCGCACCGACCTCGAACATCGCAGCTTTTTCTTTCTCCGTTCTCTTCCGGAAATTCTCGAATTCCGCAAGGTTACGGATAAGCTTGTCATTGAGTTCTTCTATCTTTTCGTCTCTGGGATCTTTTTTGTTCTTTTTTGAAAAGATGCCTGATTTTTTCTTCTTACCGTCCGGATCTTCATCGGCACCTGCCGCATCTGCTTCCTGTGCGTTACCGGACTCATCTTCGGTTTCTGCATCGTCGCCTTCCGGTACGTTACCCTCTGATACGGTTTCGTCCGTTACCGGATCATCCTTTGCGGGATCATCCGCTGTGGCATTATCCGCAGCTTTTCCCTTATTTTTATCAGGATCGTTAACCTTTCCTGCATTGCCTTCACCTTTGTCATCCGTATCTGCGGAAGCTTCGGCGGCTTTCCTCGATCTTTCGGCCTCTTCCTCTGCCCTACGGATGGCTTCTTTTACAAGTGTTTCCTTTACATCAGCCATGTCTGATCAGTTCCCTTTCGTCTTCATATTGTAGCTCCTGTAAGTTCGCTACTTCTTTTTAAATATATCATCGAGCTGGCTCATGAGATTCTTTAAAGTTCCCACAACCTTCTCGTAATCCATACGTTTCGGTCCTATTATGCCGACTTTGCCGTAAACACCTTCTTCAAGCTCATATGTTGCCGTTACGACCGAACAGTTCTTCATGGAATCGATAGGAGTCTCGTTACCGATATAAACCTGTATCTTGCTGTTGCCTTCGTTACTGTCGTACTTAAGATCCTGATCGACCAGTTCGGCGAGTTCCTTCTTGTCCTCAAGGGTAAATATCAGATCCTTAACGTCCTTACCGTCATTCAGTTCCGGATAGCTGAGCATATTGGTAACACCGCTTGTATATACCTCGAGGTTGCCTTCTTCTTCCATGGCCTTGGCCACGGCATCAAGAATATCGCTCACCAGCTTGGCGTGTTCACCGGCCTGTTCTTTCAGTTTCTGAACGATACCGATGTTGATCTCTTCCAGATCAAGTCCCTGCAGGAATGAATTCATGACCAGATTCAGCTTCAGAACGATCTCCTTGTCTATATATTCATTCACCTGCAGCATCTTGTTCTTGACGATATTGCCTTCAAGGACTATGACTGCGAGTACCTGGGATTCATCGATCTCGGTCAGTTGTATGAACTTGCACTTGCGGCTGCGGTACTTGGGTGTGGTGACCATGGTCGCATAATTCGTATTCACCGCAAGGAGCTTGGCAACATGCTTCAGAAGATTCTCTATCTTGTCGGCCTTCACCTCAAGATCAGCCTTCATATTGTTCAGCTCTTCGACTTTTTCCTCCATAAGAGTGTCAACGTAAAATCTGTAACCCTTGTCGGAAGGAATCCTGCCGGCAGAAGTATGCGGCTGGACAATATAACCGAGCTCTTCGAGATCTGCCATTTCGTTGCGGATCGTCGCCGAGCTTAAATTCAGATCCGAGAATTTTGAGATGGTTCGCGAACCGACAGGTTCACCGGTCTCAAGATAGTTCTTTATGATCGCCTGAAGTATCTTCACCTTTCGGTCATCAAGTTCCATGCCTTCTCCTGCCCCTTTATTTTTGATTTATTAGCACTCGATGATATAGAGTGCTAATATCTATGTCAATAATATACATCTACCTTTCTTCTTTGTCAACCATTGATTTATTAAAAAAGAATTAAACCGATATATTTCAATTACAGTTCACCCTCTCACAAGCATCTTCAAAGCCTGTCAGTCCAGAAAATCTACCATTACGGAATTGGCCAGATCAAGACCCCTTTCGGTCAGATACAGTTTTCCTCCGCTTAGTTTGAGCAGTCCGTTGGCAATATTCTTATCAATGACATTCTTATATCTTTCTTCCACCAAAAAACCGAACCTGCTCTTAAAATCAGCGGTATCAATGCCTTCGGTCATTCTCAATCCCAGTATGATATATTCCTCGATCTTATCCCGCCCGTCGAGCTTTTCGGACTCTTCTTTAAGCTCCGTAAACATTTCCGGATCGTCCGATTCGATACATTTTAAATACTTATTTATATCCGATGTATTTTTATATCTTTCGTTACCGATATACGAAGCCGCACCGATGCCTGCCCCGAGATATTCCTCTCCCCTCCAGTATCCTGTGTTATGCCTGCACTCAAAGCCCGGTCTTGAATAATTGGATATCTCGTATCTGTGAAATCCAAATCCCTCAAGAACATCTTTGATCTGTACGGCGAAAAAGGGAGATTAAAGGACGATCTTCCCGAAGAAGAGACCGATCGTGAGATATACCGTATGACCAAAGATGTTCTTGAGGGATTTGGATTTCACAG
>JAILIQ010000273.1 GCA_024695205.1 Lachnospiraceae bacterium | reverse complement strand
ATGTGAACGATTATATTATAATATAAGGAGTGTTTATGGATATCAGGAATATTGTCTGTAAAATAACCGCCACAGTTCTTTTTATTACGGCCGGGATCGTGTATATCGTGATGTCGGGGCGTGAAAAGCCTGCAATAGTGCTTGACACAGGGAGTGAAGACGCATCCGGGATAACGGACGGAACTGAAGGCCGAACCGGAGACGGGACCCGGAACGGGGCCGGAGAAAGAAGTGAAGACGGAACTCAGAATGGGACCGGAGACAGAACAGGAGACGGGACCCGGAACGGGATCGGAGACAGAACCGGGGATGTGACTCAGAAAACTGACATTTCAGAAGACGACGGATATGGAAGCGACCATAAGGACGGCGGCACAGATGCGCAACTCAAAGATGACAGGATAGATATCAATTCGGCAGATGCCGATACTCTTATGAGGCTTCCGGGCATCGGAGCGGTAAAAGCCGAGGCGATCATTGTTTACAGAAATGAGAACGGGAACTTTACCCGGCCGGAAGATCTGATGATGGTACCGGGAATCAAAGAAGGAACATTTACAAAGCTTAAAGACAGGATAATGTGCGGAGGTTAATGATGGCAAGAAGGATACTTGTTGTTGATGATGAGAAGCTGATCGTAAAGGGCTTAAAGTTCAGCCTGGAGCAGGAAGGCTACGAGGTTGAATGTGCATATGACGGACAGACAGGGCTGCAGATGGCACAGAGTACTCCGTTCGATCTGATACTGCTTGATGTAATGCTCCCGGAGCTTACAGGGTATGAGGTATGCCAGAGGATCAGGGAGGATTCGGATGTTCCTGTGATAATGCTTACCGCACGTTCAGAGGATATAGATAAGATCATGGGTCTTGAATACGGTGCCGATGATTATATTACCAAGCCCTTCAACATACTTGAGGTTAAAGCCAGGATCAAAGCGATATTCAGACGTAATGCCAAGAAGGATAATCAGGAAAAATCCGGTTCGACCTCGGTATTCGGTGACATGACGATCGATACGGTAAGGCGCAGCGTCAAGATCAAGGGCGTTGATGTCAATCTGACAATGAGGGAGTTCGATCTTCTTGAGTTCTTGTCACGCGAGCCTGAGAGGGTATACAGCAGGGAAGAGCTGCTTAAAGCCGTCTGGGACAGTGATTCGGCCGGAGACCTTCGTACGGTTGACGTGCATGTAAGAAGACTTCGCGAGAAAATAGAGAAAATCCCCGGAAGCCCGGAATATGTACATACCAAGTGGGGCATCGGGTATTATTTTAAACATTAAGTATTTATAATGAGGTTATGCGCGGATGGAAAAAGGCACACCAAAGGGAGTTACCGGCTTTTTTCACAGCATGCGGTTCAGAGTCGTCCTTCTTGTGGTGATCGCCGGATGCTGTGTCTGTGCGCTTTTTTTCTTCAGTTCCGCCGTTTATGTCAGACAGAGCGCAATTTCAACAAGAACCGAAGCGATACGCGACAGTATCGCCAAAATTTCCGATCGTATAGCACGAAACGTATATACCGCTTCGCCCTCACAACAGCCGGATATTACAAGGGAGCTTGAATTTGCTGCGGCGTATTACCGCGGAAGGGTCACGGTTACAGACGCCAACCTCTTCGTTATTTATGATTCATACAGTCTTGAGTATGACAAATACATCATTTCCACGGAAGCGATAAATGCGTTGAAGGGAATCTCTTCGACGACTTCCGATCCGAGAAGGAAGATAAACGAGATCGTTTCGCCGGTATTTGAGAGCGAAACAACTTCCGAAAATACCTCCGGCCAGAACCAGAACAAAAAGATAATGGGCGTCATGATCGTCAACTACTCGATCGAGGATTGTATCGCTATGGCGGACAACTATATCACGATCGGTATCATCTTGAGCATAGTCGCTCTGATCATCGGACTTTCCATAGGCAATTTCGGAGCCGGAAGATTCGTAAGACCGCTAAAATCCATATCACAGAAGCTCGATAACGTTTCCGCGGGAGTAATAGATACCAAGATCGAGCTCGGCGTATACAGTGAATTCACCAAAATATCCGATTCCCTCAATGACCTGCTCGGAAGGATCGAGAAGCTTGAGGATTCAAGACAGGAATTTGTCTCAAATGTTTCGCATGAGCTGAAAACACCCATAACCTCAATAAAAGTGCTCTCGGATTCGCTCATTGCCCAGCCCGATGCTCCGGTTGAACTGTACAGGGAATTCATGCAGGATATCAACTCGGAGATCGACAGGGAGAGCACGATAATAAACGACCTTCTTGCACTCTCAAAGCTTGAACGCAAGACCGGAGAAATGCATATTGCGCTTGTCAACATCAACGAACTGCTCGAACTTCTCCTTAAAAGGCTGATGCCTATTGCGGTCGCAGCCAATGTTGAGCTTATTTTCGAAAGCTACAGGGAAGTTGAAGCCGAAGTGGACGAAGTCAAACTCAATCTTGCGCTGTCAAATATCATAGAGAATGCTGTGAAATACAATAAGGAAAAGGGCAGCGTCAAGGTGTTTTTAAATTCCGATCATAAATTTTTCATAATAAGGATAAGCGATACGGGTATCGGTATACCCCAGACCGAGCTTGAAAATATTTTCGACAGATTCTACAGAGTCGATAAAATGAGGTCGCGTCAGACCGGCGGAAGCGGTTTGGGGCTTGCGATCACCAAGAGCATCGTTCTGATGCATCACGGTACGGTCCGCGTGGAGAGCGTGGAAGGAGAGGGATCGGCATTTACCGTAAGGATACCGTTAAATTATATTCCGGAAGGATCTGACTATCTGAATGATTAAGAGATATTTATTATTTGTTATACTGCTGGCCGTTTGCGGGCTTGCAACAGCCGGATGCAGCAAAGAAGAGGACAGTTCGACATCGGGCATTAAGATATACAGGGCTAACGCCAGCTTTGATACGCTTGTATGGGAATACCGGGATGAGCTTGAAAAAGAGTATGGTCTTACAGATGGGACAATTCCCGGAAACCCGGGGCACTCGGACGAAGAGTTAAGGGCATCAGAGATCGATGAGATGCTCAGGCTTTTATCCTCGGCGCCTGTTACAAAAGGCTGCTTTAAGCTGATACCCGACGGGGTCACGGTTAATTCATGGAGCTTCGGGCAGGACGGGCAGCTGATCATGGATTTTAATTCGGCGTATAATAACCTGGATGTACCGGGAGAGCTGTTGTGCAGGGCAGGTATAGTAAAATCCCTGTGCCAGATAGAAGGCGTGGAATACGTTGAATTTCAGATCGAAGGCAAGCCGCTTGCACTTTCAAACGGCAATATCGTAAGACTGATGACTGCGCAGGATTTCATCGACAATACCGGTACGGATACCAAATTCGCACAGATTGTCAATATCACCGTTTATTTTGCCGATGCCGACGGTACCGAAATGTCGGAATCGCTGCTTCGTGTGGAATATGACGGCCAGAGGACTCTTGAAGAGATCGTGCTGTACGAACTTATAGAGGGTCCGCTTGAAGCGCAGACCGATCTGTATCCGATCATGCCCGAAGGAACCGTTGTAAATAAGGTTTCTTCCAAGGACGGCATCTGCTATGTGGACTTCAACGATATATTTTTAGCGGGCAGAGAAGGCGTTTCAAGCGAGATAACAATATACGGTGTAGTCAATTCGCTTGTTGAGATATCTTATATAACAAAGGTTTATATCAGTATAGACGGCACACCGCTTAAGAATTACGGCGGTCTTGCCGTCAACGGGGCTCTCGGACGTAGACCGGAACTCATTACGATAGAGAAGGCGGGTGATATCGCTGAGTAATTTTGAGAAGCTTATGTGCAGGCCTCTCATCCTGTATACCGGTGCCTTTATTCTTGGGATCATGTGCCGGGGACCGGGACGCAGTCCCAAAGTCGCGGCGGCAGCCATGATAACTGCGGTCATTCTGTTTATCGGTGGAAGTATCCTTCTGACCGGTTTACCATCGATGCGCAGACCGACCGGCGCCGGTCCGCTGATATTTTGTACGGTATGGCTCATATGCCCGCTGTTTTGTTTTGCGGGTTATGCCAGAACGGTGGAGACAGGTATTGAAAGTAATCTAAAAAAAGCCCTGACCGGGAGCTCAGATGCAACGGTAAAGGGTATCATTTCTGATATTTCGATCAAAAATGACGGCTGTGTTCTTACAGTATCGGATTGTGCAGCGATCATCGGGCAGCACGAATTCCAGGCAAGAAAAATAAATATCATCATTTCCGAAGAGAATGTTACGGATCCTGACTGTGATTACAGTATCGGAGATACCGTCAAAGCTGCGGGAAAGCTTTATCCTTTTGAAAGTGCGACCAATTACGGGCAGTTTGACAGTGAACTGTATTATCGGATACGAAATACGGATGCGAAGCTGTATGCCTCGGATGTTTTCGTGATCCCGGAGGAAACCGCCCAAAGGTCCTTACCGGAAAGGTTCGGATACGGTATCGCAAATAAACTGCTTCATATCAGGTTAAAACTGACCGAAGGCATCTATGCGGTGCTTCCGCAAAAGGAAGCCGGAGTTCTGACAGCCATGCTTACAGGGGAGCGGGGACTGCTCGACGGAGAGCTTAAAAAACTCTATTCAGACGGTGGAATAGCCCATATCCTGAGCATTTCGGCGCTGCATGTGACGCTGCTCGGAATGGGAGCTTTCAGGCTGCTCATATTTATGACCTCGCATCTGCGTTTTTCAGGCTGCTTTACCATACTGCTGATGCTAATGTACGGGGCGATGACCGGCTTTTCGGTTTCAACGCAAAGAGCGGTAATAATGCTTATAGTTGCCCTGACAGCAAGGATGACGGGAAGAGCCTATGACAGACTGAGCGGCTGCGGCTTTGCGGCACTCCTGATACTTACCGTCCGGCCGTTATATGTCTATGACGCCGGCTTTAAGATGTCCTTTGCGGCGGTTGTCGGGATCAATACGGTAGAGTGGGTCATCGAAGTGTATGAGATCAGGAAAACTGCAGCCAAAGTCATCCTTCCGTGCATTGCCGTATGGCTTTTTACACTTCCTGTGGTAATGAGTACATATTTTGAGATCTCGATATATTCCCTGATCGTAAATCCGCTGATCCTCATATTTATGGCGATCCTACTGGTCAGCGGAATGGCTGCGGGAGGCCTCGGAAATCTTATATTTCTCGGAAGCGGCTTAAGAACAGTCGCGGGGCTGTTTGCGGGACCTGTATATTTTATCCTTAAAATGTATGAAGGCTTGTGCGAACTCGAACTTAAACTGCCATATTCGAAGGTGGTCACGGGTTCTCCGGGGAAAATATGGATCATCATTTATTATTCGGTGCTGCTTGCCATAATGATAACGGTGATAAGAAGAAAGAAGCCTGCCGCATTGCTCGGGCTTGTTGTCTGCATGTGTATTTTTATCAGGATACAAGCTCCGTATGAGGCGTATTTTATCGATGTCGGACAGGGAGATTCGCATTTCCTGCGCTGCGGGGGATTAAATATACTGATCGACGGAGGATCATCGAATATATCGGATGTAGCTGCATACAGAATGATCCCGTTTATGAAATATATGGGGATACAGAAGATAGATACCGTGATAATATCGCATACCGATGCCGATCATGTAAACGGGATACTAAAGATACTTGAAGAGGGATATCCGTCCGTAGGCCGGATCGTTACGGGGGTTAATGTGGAGGAAGACGACAGGGTCATCGCGGCGGCGGTGAATGCGGGGGTACCCGTTATCAGGGCAAAAGCCGGAGATGATATTGAAAATGCAGGTGATTCGTTCAGGATCACTGCCGTAGCACCCGAGGAAAATGCAGGCTATAAAGACAAAAACTCGGCTTCGCTTACGGTCCTTGTGAAATACGGAACATTTTCGACGCTTATGACAGGTGACAGTGGGGCAGAGAGCGAAAGAAGATATATAAAACGTCTTGGATCCGCTGTAACGGTCCTTAAGGTGGCACATCACGGCAGCAGATATTCGACCTCTTCGGAGCTGTTAAGGAGGATTCAGCCGCAGGTCGCATGTATCTCGTGTTCGAAGACGAATTCATACGGACATCCGTCTCCCG
>JAILIQ010000272.1 GCA_024695205.1 Lachnospiraceae bacterium | reverse complement strand
AAGGGGAGTCGAAACCCTTTGCCAAGTCGTTTCGGAGCACAAAAAACTCCTCGAAAAATGAAGTGGCAAAAAGTCTGAAAAGCATTGATATCACTGGGTTTTCACGATAGTCACAGCGTGTTCTGGATCGATGAAAAACAGGGTTCAAAATGGGTCACCAAAATCAGGGTGTGTTCAAAAGTGTTCAAAATGCAAGTATCTGAGAATAATATCATTTATTAGCAATTGGAAAAAGGCCGAAAGGCATTGGTATCACTGGGTTTTGGATATTTGGGCATCATCTCAAAACAAAAGAAAGGAGAAAGAGGCTTCCTTAAAAAATGAGGTGTTCTCAAAGTGAATATATCCATTCAGTCAAAGAAACATAGCAAAAACATGCAACTGAGAGGCAGAATCCAGGAAATCGGGTTCTGCTTTTCTCTACGTAAAAACTTGGTTTAGTAGATGTGTTCTCAGAATCCGGGTTATATTACCGGTTGAATAGGAATTGACATTTGCGCTCTTTTATGCTATGATAACAAGCATAAAAGTCAATAAAGGGAGGTGAAGTTATGTTGGACTCTCAAAGAATACTTGAACTGGCACAACAGAACAACGGAATCGTGACCGCTGCTATGGTTACAGATGCAGGCATCTCACGAGGTGTATTAAAGTATTTAACAGATAATAGAAAACTTGAAAAGGCATCGCGAGGAGTCTATACCTTGCCGGAAGCATGGGATGATGAGTTCGTGAACCTTCAGAACAGGTTTAAAAAGGGGATATATTCCCTGGAAACAGCTCTTTTTCTTTGCGACCTAACGGACAGGACCCCGGGAAGATTTCAAATGGTGTTTCCTGCGTCATATAATCTTTCAGGACCAAAACGCGAAGGAGTTTTATGCAGGGGATCGAAAGAACCGCTATACAGTCTTGGTGTTACAGAATTAATAACTCCGGGAGGCAACACGGTTAGGGCATACTGTGCAGAGCGTTCCTTGTGCGATGTTCTGAAACCCCGGAATCATACCGATATCCAGATCGTAACGGATGCAGTAAAAAGGTATGTTTCTTCGAAAGACAAGAATATCCCGCTGCTGTCCGAATATGCTCATATGCTTCGTGTTGAAGAAAGGATACAAGCTTATTTGGAGATGTTATTATGAATAATGCTATGCAGTTAAAGGCAAAAGTCAAGAATGTTGCAAAGGAGAAGAAAATCTCTGCTCAGCTCGTGTTACAGAACTATATGCTGGAACGATTCCTGGAAAGGGTTTCGTTCTCGCCTTATTGGGACAACTTTATTATTAAAGGCGGGTTTCTGATCGCGTCTATGGTCGGACTGGACTCCAGGGCAACTATGGATATGGATGCGACTATCAAGGGGTATCCGGTGGATGAAGCGACTATCAGGAAAATGGTCGAGGAAATACTGCATGTACCGATCGATGATGGTATTTCATTTGAATTCAGGAGCATCGGGCAAATCCGTGAAGATGACGAATATGGAGGATACCGGGTGGCAGTGACCGCTGGTTTTGAAAAGTTGTCCATCCCTTTGAAATTAGACATTACGACCGGAGACCAAATCACTCCGAAGGAGATCGAGTATCAGCATGAATTGATGTTTGAAAACCGGAGCATCCGTGTGCTGGCGTACAACCTTCCAACGATCCTTGCTGAAAAACTGGAGACGGTGATTTCCAGAGGCGATCAGAACACAAGGCCGAGAGATTATTATGATATTTACATTTTGACCAAATTGAATACAGAAGATTTAGATATTTGTGTTCTAAGAGAAGCACTTCGGGCGACCTCCGGAAAGCGCGGTTCCACAAAGGTTCTGAAACAATACAAAAGTATTATGTCCGTGGTGAAAAACAGCAGAGTAATGAATCGGCGATGGGAAGATTACAGGAAGGATTTCGAGTATGCTGCGCCAATCGAGTTTGACGAGACTTGTGATGCTGTAGTATCGATCATGGATAGGGTTTTAGATGAGTCTGTGTCAATAAAAAGCGAAGTAGAGGAAATCAGAGCAAAGATCGCTTCCGGAGAGCAGCCTGTCTTTGATTTGGCAGATGATCTTTTTGAATCGCTTGGAGAATAATATGACCGCTAACATAACGGTGAATGCACCCTCTCATAAGGGGTCGGCTACAGGTTCAAATCCTGTGCGGTCCACCAGATTGAATATAGTATTCTATTTAAGATTCAAAAGGCTCAGTGGGTACTGGACTTTTATACGTTATGACGGCATGAAATAAGTTTCCGCAACCAAATGTTGCGCGTTTGTTGTTGGACAATTAGATGCGCATATGATACAAATGACGTAGTAAAGGGGGGTGATCGTTTGATGAGTTTTACTATGGCAATCCTTGGAGCTTTCGGTCTGGTAGCATATACGGCTGTTATCATTTGGATCGGGATCCAGATCATACGAATGCTGCTTCGTTATATCCGTTCCACCCCGGAAGAACGACGAAAAGAAATAACAGTGAAACGCACATTGGCGGAAGCGCTTAAAGAACATCGGCTGCAAAGGAACATGACTCAGGATTTTGTGGCAGAAAAAATCGGGGTCAGCCGGCAGGCGGTGTCCAAATGGGAAAATGGGTCGTCAGATCCCTCCACGATGAATCTTTTGGCTATCGCTGAACTCTACGGTGTGGAAGCCGGCGAGTTGTTGCGGGGCGTTGTTTTGGTAAAAGGGAAAGGAGAGTAGAGAAATGGAAGTTCATACAGGGACGGTTGGATACAGTTGGAATTTTCTGTTCCAGATCATCAACATCATCGTGATAGCGGTGCCCGTGGTTCTCGGAATCATTATCACTGTATTGGCAGTGAGGGCGCTGTGGAAATACCTGCGTGAAAAAAGGGAGAATACGCCAATGAAAGGAGAAAAGGATAGTTGAATTGAAGATGAAAAGGTTTTTAATCATTCTGCTGATAGCAGTACTGGTGCTCGTCAGTGGATGCGGAGCGCCGTCCGAGGAAGCGGAGGGTCCTGGTACGACCAATGAAACCCTTCAGGGTAATTATATACACTCGGTAGAGTTATCAGAAGAGGAGTGGGCTCTTGCGGAGCTGATTTCAACTGGTGAACAGGATTACGGGGTTTTTGATTATCATTTTGATGAATCTTATTCGGGAATTGTTTTTAAAATGGATGTTTACCGAGAAGGGAATCTTGTTCAGACAAGCACTATCATGAATACGGATTTTTATGAGAACGTACGGGATGGAAGGATAGCTGTATTGGTAAACGATACTGATATATGGGTGAATTTAGAAAGCGATGGGGGTTATGAAACCAGTCATCGAAGTTGCTCGGATCTACAGATGGAAAATAATCAGAATGGCGGCAAGGTGCTGGAATTCAAGGGAGGAGAAGTCGATGACAAAGGCCAGGTCGTTTTGTGTATGGTAGGATTGTATCAGCAGGAGCCAGAGGGTGGTGTTATGCAGAAAGAGTCTGTACCGGAGAACATCGGTAGATATGAAAGGTTTATCTTGATTTATGCAGAAGTGAATTGAAAAAAGCAACCTTGACGTGAGAGACGAGGTGTAATACAATCGTATTACAGAAAGAATGTGGATGACAGATGTCAACGATCAGTTTAAGAGTTCCGGAACAGGAACTGGCGCTTTTTAAGATGTATGCCAAATTAAACAACAAAAGCCTTTCAGAGGTGATCAGAGATACCATGATCGAACGGATCGAAGATGAATATGATCTCAAAGCTTTTCTTGAGTATGAGGAAGAAAAATCTGCGGGGACAGTAAAGACCTATTCGCATGATGAAGTTTGGAGTGACATCATACAAGTATG
>JAILIQ010000258.1 GCA_024695205.1 Lachnospiraceae bacterium | reverse complement strand
ACCACTCCAAAGCTTTCCGATGCGGTAAGGAGCAGCATACTGATCAGATACATGGCCGCGAAAACCATGGCAAGAGCCACAACGAGTGACCCCGTCGCCTTTTTATTATTCCTGATATAGTTCCATGCCGATAATTTCGATTTCATTACAATTCCTCCCGACAAGACATCTGTTTTATACTTTTGTCTTGTTCCCGCACTTCTTTTTCTATGTATATTTTGCCTTATCCGTGTATTGATCAAAGGGGCACTCTCACGGGTATTTGCCTTATCCGTGTATTGATCAAAGGGGCACTCTCACGGGTATTTGCCTTATCCTGTGGTAATCATATCGAATGCCGGTCGCAAAAAACAGTGACCGCGGTCATAATTTTACCCCGTGTGGTAGATTTCCGACCTGCAGAATCTCCCACACGGGGCATTATTGCGAAAATGTTATATTTTTATCTTACTTTTCCGGGTTCTTTGACTTTGAGTCAGACCCGTCCGTGTTGTTGCCCGATACCCCTGAGAATATCCCTTCTGCTCCGTTTATGTTAACATTCTTGTTGACCTTTGCATCATATGTGTTGGCCTTAAGAATCTCACGCATATCAACGCCTGTCGCTTCGGTCATCGTATCAAAGACCTGATGAAGCACGGTAGGTGTGATGCCGGAGATCTGAGCTGCACCACCCTCTCCGTTCGATCCGCCGCCGTAGATGTTGATCTTGTCTATCTGACTGATGGGAGCCGCGATCTCTCGTGCCACCTCGGGGATGATACGAACCATCATCTCGGCGATAGCTGCATTGTTATACTTAGCGTAAGCTTCGGCTTTCTTATCCATGGCTGCGGCTTCCGCTTCACCCTTTGCCCTTATGGCTGCTGCTTCTGCCTCGCCCTTTACGCGGATTGCTTCAGCTTCGGCAATACCCTTAGCCTTGATCGCCTCTGCTTCCTGCTGCTGGCGGTAAAGGATGGCTTCAGCTTCTTTCTGTTGCTGAATGAGCCTTGCTTCCGCACCTTTTTGCTGTTTATACTTCTCAGCATCGGCTGTACGCTCGATGGATGCGGCAAGTTCCTGCTGTTTAACGAGCACTTCGCGCTGCCGAAGTTCTGCCTCACGCTCTGCCTTCGCAATCTGAGCATTCACTGTCTCCGACTCAATGGTCTTGTTCTGGATCTGACGCTGGATCTCGAATGCTGCTTCAGCTTCGGCACGCTTGGTGTCCTCAACTACCTTAAGGTCTGCCTGCTTGATCGCAAGCTCATTGTTCTTCTCGGCGATCTGCTTATTGGCCTCTACCTGCGCATCATTTGCTTCTCTCTGTGCCTGTGCGGTGGCAATCGCTACGTCTCTGTCGGCGTTGGCCTTGGCAATAGAAGCATCCTTCTGGATCTGCGACATGTTATCCTGACCGAGCTGAGGAATGAGCTCCTGCTCATCAGTGATAGTCTGGATGTTACACGAGATGATCTGGATACCGAGATTGTCCATGTCGAGCTGTGCCTTGCTCTGAACCTCGTCTCCGAACTTCTTACGGTCGTTACAGAGTTCGCGAAGCTTAATGGTACCTACGATCTCACGCATATTACCCTGAAGTGAATCGGTGATCGTGTGGATGATCATAGCCTCATTCATATTGAGGAAGTTCTTCATCGCGATCTGTATTCCTTCGGGATCGTTCTTTATACGTATCTTTGCCACGGCATCGATACTGACACCGATAAAGTCCTCTGTCGGGATAAATCCGTTCGTCTTGATATCTACCGATATCTGACGGAGCAGCAGATTGTCCTTTCTTTCAAGGAACGGTATCCTGATACCCGCACGTCCGATCAGGATCTTGGGTTTCCTTCTGAATCCCGAAATGATAAACGCTACATCCGGCGGAGCCTTTACATACCCCATTACTACTACGATAAAGATCAGCACCGCAAGCGCTATACCTACGATAGTCAAAATTTCCATACACGTCCTCCTCTCATGTTTCAAACGAACTGTTTTTCAGTCCCGTCACCGCAACCGACCGCGCGCCATCCATTTTGTGCCCCAGCCGCTTTGCAGGCTCAGGTCTTCATAAAAATGAACGGTTTGCGTTCTGTTATACTTCACTATATATCTGCCGGTTCAAACAATAAATCTTCGTTTACGCATATTAAAGGTCTTTATTTTTGTAAAGGCTGCA
>JAILIQ010000237.1 GCA_024695205.1 Lachnospiraceae bacterium | reverse complement strand
TTTCGGCTTGTTATAATTTTCTCTTTCAATAATCCCATGTTTCTGTTTTACCTGGGCAATATTCAGATTCGTCACATGGAATCCGTACTTCTCCTGCACCCAGTCCTGAATCTCCTTATATGTAGCCTTAGCCTCTGCGCTGGTCAGATCCAATTCGTCCATATCCACCTTAACTTCGATATGATGCTTAGCCTCAGAAAGTTTGGACAAAAGACATACCGTCTCAACATGCATCGTTTGCGGGAACATATCGACCGGCTGCACCTTGCGTACTTCATACCCATAGCCGCGCAGGAGCTTGATATCACGGGCCAGGGTTGCGGGATCGCAGGAAACATAGACTATCTTGCGGGGCGCGAGTGTTCCTATGCATTCTATCAGAGAGGCATCACAGCCTTTACGCGGAGGGTCGACCACTACGATATCAGGTGAGCTTTTGCCGGAATCCCGCATCAGCTCAGGAAAAAGGTCCTCAGCTGCACCGCAGTAAAACTCAGCATCGGTGATACCATTCAGCTTGGCATTTTCTTTTGCATCCGCGATCGCCTGCGGAACGATCTCTATCCCGTATACGCGTTTCACAAATGGCGCAAAATACAAAGAGATCGTACCGATACCGCAGTACAGGTCCCATACCGTATCATTCTCTCCGGGGTCCGCAAATTCAAGAGCTGTCGCATACAGTTCCAGAGTCTGGACCGGATTGACCTGATAAAACGACAGCGGCGAGATACGATACTGTGTATTGCCGATGTAATCTGTGATAAAAGGCAGTCCCGCGACAGTAACGACCTTATTTCCAAGGATCACATTGGTATTTTCTTTGTTTATATTGAATGAAACGCTGCCCAGACAATAGTCGGAATCATTTTTGAGATTGTAATCCGCCACCGCACGATCCAGATGACTGATCAGTGAAGAAGGCTGCGGCAGCTCATCGGCTGCGATCACAACACACACCATTACTTCATGTGTTGTAAATCCTACCCTTGTCAGGACATGACGAATTATACCGTTTTTTCGCTTCTCCGGCCTCTCTTGCTTCTTATTGTCAGGCATTTTTTCCCCCCTTGAAGAAACACCCCCCGCATATATCCTTCCTCCTTCAGAAGAAGCCTCCGCCTCATTGGCCGCCGGCTCCCTGTAGGCATCGACTCCGCATTCGCCCATATATTTCTTTACGGCCGCGATAAGCAGATCCGTTATCGGATGCTGCAGAGGGCAGCTTGCGGTATCAACAATGTCATGGGAATGCGTGGCATAAAACCCGCATATGACATTGCCGTTTTTATCGGTTCCAACCGGGAACTGGCCCTTGTTCCTGTAATTGAGGGGCTTTTCCATCCCAATGATCTTTTTGAATTCTATATTTCCGGCATTGCTCTCTTCATTACCGATCCCGCTGTCAGCGTCAAATCCCGCATCATCAACGATCCTTGCAGGGTCTGTCCCGCCGATCCTTACCAGGGCATCCCTTACTTTCTTCTCCTTAAGCTTCAGCTGGGCATCGTAACTGATATGCTGAAGAGTGCATCCTCCACATCTTGAGGCGATCGGGCATACGGGTTCTGTCCTGTCCGGTGACGGTTTAATCATGCGGACTATCCGGGCGTAGCCGTAGGTTTTCTTCAGCTTCGTTACTCCTGCAATGATCGTATCTCCGACTGCTGCCCCTTTAACAAAGAAGGTCATGCCATCCGCATGACCTATGCCTTCGCCGTCCGTACTCATATCTGTAATCTGAAGTTCGAATTCGTCATTTTTTTTCATTTTCAGGTTTTCCTTACGTTCGATTCAAAATTTTTCTGCCAGCCGAGCCAGGTTGCTTTCTCATCAACCCCGTCAAGCAGTTCCTTCATTGACTGCATCTTGGCATCAAGATTGTCCGCAAAATGAAGCGCCATAGCCTCTGCAAGAGCCGGAACCTTCGGAGAACCGTATTCCAGCTTACCGTGATGAGCCACGATGCAGTGTTTCAACTCATTTTCAAGAAGCTTCGGAAAACCGTCGATGGTCTTGATCAGATCACCGACCATCTCAACACCCATAACTATATGTCCGATCAGATTGCCCTCATCCGTGTAATCATTTTCGGGAAATGCGGACAGTTCATGGATCTTCCCGATATCATGGCACAGCGCCGCGGTTATCAGCAGATCCCGGTTCAGTATCCTGTAATGGTCCGCAAATCCTGCACACAGCTTTGTTACGGACAGGGTATGTTCAAGCAGTCCGCCGATGAAACCGTGATGCATGGATTTTGCAGCCGAATGATTCTTAAATGCACCGATGAATTTCGGATCGTCGATAAACAGCTTCTTGAGAAGTTTGGACAGGTGCGGCTCATCTACTGAATGAACATAGCCTATGATCTGTTTGTACATGTCCTCAATATCGTATTCGCTGCTCGGCATATAATCCGAAGGAGCATATTCTCCCTCCCGGGCCTTTACGATCCGGTTTATATTCAGCTGGGGTTTGTTCTGGTAGGTTGTGACCGAACCCTCCACCTTGATGAAATCACCGACTTCATAGTGTTCGATACCGCTTGTGATATTCCAGACCTTTCCGTCGATCGTTCCGGTTTTATCTGCCAGGACCAGCGCATAATAGGTCTTGCCCGTTTTTGCGACAAGGCTCTGCGTCTGGCGGCAGTAATAAATCTCCCGTATGTTTTCACCCTCGTAAAGATCTTTAATATATCTCATAGATTATATATCCCTTTCCAAACTGCTCCCGGCAGATTATTTTACAGTTACCTGTTCACGACCGGACCGGTTCATCCATAAACCGTCCGTAAATCGTGGCAGTTCCTATTCTTTCATGGTCAGTACGACCGTTTCGACAGATCTCGGCTCATCCACACGACTTGCCCGGTAAATGCCCACAGTCACCGCAGTCTCGCCGTCCTGCTCAAGCAGGTACTCATAGAACTGCGATACCGAGAATACCGTCTCTTCATTGACGGTTTCGATCACATCGCCCTTCTTGAGCCCGACAAATGCGGCAGGCGAGCCTGAAAATACTTCATTTACGTAAATACCGTTCTTGATACCCATGCCCTCAAGGATATCCTTGGGGATGTTTTCGGCCCTGACTCCGAAATACGGCACTCCCGCACCGTTTAGAAGTCTCAGTATCAGTGATTTCAGGCTGTCGATGCCTGTTATCGTGCTCAGATCCGCTGTTTCGCTGTCCGAATAGGGGATGAGCCCGACCAGCCGGCCTTTCAGATCCGACACGATCCCGTCACCCTGCGGACGCATATATATATCCGTCATAAATTCGGCCAGCTCGCCATCGGCAATATAGCTTACGATCCCCTTATGCGAAACAAATCCGAATTCTACCGCACCGTAATAACCGTTAGGTCTTCCGACCGCGATAACAGGCTCCCCCTGATACAGCCCGTTCGAATCACCGAGCTGCATATAGGTGATGCTCTCCTTCTGCTTTCTGTTCAGCATGTCGAGAGGGACCGTGATGATAGCGATATTGGTATCCTTGTCATAGCTGTACAGTGCCGCATCAAGCAGTGTTCCGATCTCGACCTCTATGCGGTCGGAACCCGCGATCACGCTGTAATCCGTCAAAATAAGGAGTTCCACGCCATCGTCACCCATCATGACGCCGGTCAGTTCCTGCTTGGTCTCAATGCTCTCATCCATCCAGTTGACACCGCTGGTCACGGAATAAACCCTAACCAATGACTTCTGAACCTCTCCTGCCACCTCGCGCATCTTGGATACCATGGCCAGATATGCGTCAAGAGGCGACTCCTCCTGATTCTGATTTTGTTCGCCGCCATCGGGATCTTCATCTCCCGTAGGTGCCGGTGAAGGTGTCCCGGTTTGTGTCGGTGCCTGGGTAGCCGTTGCCGGCGGTTCGGTAGGCCTCTCCGTGCTTGTGGCTGCACTCGTCACCGGTTCGGGTTCCGTTGCCATAGCCGAGGCCTCTCCGGAAATATCGGGCGTGCCTGTCGGCATATCCTCACCCGGTGTCGGCTTTGTATCGGGAACGGATGTAGGAGGCTTCGGAGACGGTGTTACCGGATTGGTGGGGAACCTTACTTCATTTCGACCGCTTCCCGTAGGTTCGGGCGGTTCTTTTTCCTTTTCGGTCTCAACACCCAATAGCTTGGCCACCGGATCCCCGATCTTTAGAAATGCCACTCTCGATACTATTCCGAATATAAGTCCCGCAAGCAGCGACAGCCCTATGACTGAAAAAACCTTTCTTAAGCGTTTCTTTGTCCTGGGCTTGACCTTTTCGCGCACATAGCTGAATTCACCGCTCTCCGGGCTGTCGGTATTATCCTGATTGTAATCCCGCTGTTCTTCATTTCCCATACATTATAACCTCTTACAGCCGTTCATTTTTGACCGGCCGGATCCCCAGATTGTCTTATCGTCCCACAAAAGCTGTTTCATGCGATCTGTCAGCCCTCCGACTGTGCCAGACTGAATGTAAATTCCGTTCCGACGCCTTCGGTACTTATCACGCTGATGTTCTCGTCATGCGCCGTGATCACTTCTTTTACGATCGAAAGGCCAAGACCGGTCCCTTTCTTGTCTTTACCTCTCGAAGCATCGATCTTGTAGAATCTGTCCCAGATCCTTCCGAGATTCTCTTTTGCAATGCCGATCCCGTGATCCCGCACTCTTATAAATACTTTGCTTCCCTTTTCCTCGGTCTCTATTTCCACCGTGGAATCGGGGTTGGAGAACTTGATCGCATTTTCCGTAAGATTGTACAGCACCTGTTGGATGCGTCCCATATCCGCATCAACATAGGTTGCCATTGAGGCAAATACAAGATTGAGTACCACCCGCTTCTCCTTGCAGGCTCCCTCAAATGCCGCGGCAACGCGCTTTATTACGGCATTGATATCAAAGCTTGTGATATCAAGTATCAGTCCGTTGCTGTCGATCCTGTTCAGATCGAGCAGGTTCGAAGTAAGCTTGGACAGTCTGTCGGTCTCAAATACAATGATATCAAGGTATTTATCCTGATCCTCGGGCGGTATCGTTCCGTCCTTGATCGCCTCAACATATCCCTTGATCGAGGTAAGCGGCGATCTGAAGTCATGAGATATATTTGCTATGAATTTCTTCTGATACTCGTCGACACGCTGTATCTCGCCGACCATGTACCGCATGGCGTCGGCCAGTTCCCTGAACTCATCGTGCCAGCGGACTTTAAGTTCGTAATCGTAATTGCCTTTTGAGTATTCCAGCGCCGCTTTCCTGATCTTCCTGATCGGATATACGCTCAGGAAATAGAAAACCGCAAATGTTACCATAAGCACGGCGGCTATGATCAGAAGAGTGGTATTGGCGACATTCATGTATTTGACCGATTGATCCCGTATCTTCTGCATCGGGAAGAACAGGCAGACATAACCCCTTATCGAGTATGCTATGATGACCGGCTCGCTTATGCACATCATCGGTTCGTCAAAAACACCTTCAAACTGTATATTTTCTGTAAATGTCTGCTTCAGTATCGTGTCGGAATGATTGTCAACAAACAGCGGCATCGTACTGCGCGAATCTATTATGACATAATGAGCGGCATTGACTATCCATATCCGTGCGTCAACAAGCTCGTCATAGGTCTCCATCTGTTTCCTGACCTGCGACATGCTCACATTCTCGTCATAATACAGATCCGCATAAAGCCCGGCTATACGCTGGACATCCAGATAATACTCGTCCTTCAGATCCTGCGTGACCGAATCTTCCAGGATCCTGTTCCCCAGATAATTAACACAGAAGAACACGGCAAATACAGCCGCGATATAGCAAATGATAAGTTTAAAATGCAGTTTCAAACTTGTACCCTACTCTCCAGACCGTAGCGATCGACCATTTATCATGATCATGTATCTTCTCGCGAAGACGCTTGATATGCACATCGACCGTTCTCGAATCCCCCATGTAATCATATTCCCATATCTGACCCAAAAGCTGCTCCCTGCTGAACACCTGATTCGGATGCGACGCAAGGAAATAGAGCAGTTCAAGTTCTTTGGGCGGCATTTCGACACGTGAGCCCATGTATTTTACGGTATAATTGCTCAGGTTGATCTCAAGATCGGGATAGCTTACGGATTCGGTTTTTTCTGACTGAACGTTCTGCGGGGTCTGTGTTTGTGTCTCACGGCGCCTCAGCACCGCCTTTACACGGGCGACCAGTTCCTTTGAGTCAAACGGCTTGACCATATAGTCATCGGCTCCGAGCTCAAGCCCCAGAACCTTGTCGAAGGTCTCACCCTTGGCCGAGAGCATGATGATCGGGATCTGTGCGTTTGCGCGGACGCGCTTGCACACTTCATAGCCGTCTATCCCCGGAAGCATCAGATCGAGCAGTATCAGATCCGGTCTGAAGATATCGACCTGCTTTAAGGCTTCCTCTCCGTCCGAAGCAATGCAGGTCTCGAACATCTCCTTCTTCAGGTACAGAGAGATCAGCTCCGCAATATTGCCGTCATCATCGACGATTAAAATTCGCTGCTTATCCATAACCTTTATTTTCCTAATTTTCCTTAAATTCTACTATCGTAACACCTCTGTCACCCTCGCCGAATTCGCCGAGCCGGTATGATTTCACGTATTTACAGCTTCGCAGGTGTCTGTGTACGGCATCCTTTAACGCTCCGGTCCCGCGTCCGTGGATTATGGACACCTTCGGCAAATGAGCCAGGTAAGCGTCATCAAGGTATTTATCAACGATCGGCAGTGCCTCATCGACGCGCATTCCGATG
>JAILIQ010000122.1 GCA_024695205.1 Lachnospiraceae bacterium | reverse complement strand
CCGCTCAATGACCGTTCACTCAGCCCTCGTCCAGCAAGCGAGCTTGCTGCCAAGGGCATTCGTTTATAGCACAAAAAGAGCTGTCGCTTGATGCGACAGCTCCATAATTCGGTGCTTATTTTTTGCGTCTGTCTATCCTGTTGGTCAGATAATACTGTTCCTTGTCCTTATACATCTCACTGTCGGCGATCTTGGAAAGTTCCTCGATGCTCAGTTCCTTATGTTCACCGGCAACGACATATCCGCAGGCTATCTTAAGATCCGATCCGTTTACCTGTGACCAGCCCTCACAGATCGTTTTGAACCCGTTCACTATATCGGCCACCGGTTTATCCGGGAAAATGACCGAGGCAAATTCATCACCGCCTATACGGTATATCCTGCCGTATTTGCCGACAGCCTGCCGCATGCATTCCGCCGCCCCTTTGATCAGCTTGTCTCCGGCATCATGTCCCAGATTATCATTTACATTCTTAAGCCCGTTAAGGTCAAAAGATATGTATGTAAAACTGTCCGGGATCGGAAGCTTTTTGGAAAACTCCTCCAGATCGTTCTCATAGGCGCGCCTGTTGTACAATCCCGTCAGCTGATCGGTATTGGACAGCTTCTGTTCCTCTATGATCTGCGTAGTCATATTTCTGACTATCACGTAAATGATCATCACCGCGGCAACAACATACAGAAATGTCAGGATGATCGGTCTGACCACATTCTCGTTGGCTGCTGCCTTTATATCGGTTATCACGATCGTGTAACCGCCATATCTCTTGGCAAGACAGTAAACGCCGTTTCCGTCTACTTTTGAGCTGAACTCGGCGTCATCGGACAGATCCAGACCTGAAAGATCTATGCCGATCGCTTTAAGAGTCTTTCCCTCATGTGCTGTGATGGTCGAGCCTTCGATCCGCCCGGTTGCGGAATCGGCGATCATGATGTCGACTCCCGAATAGGACGGCATTCCGGCAACAACCTCCGTGATCTCATTGGCGTTAAGCTCTCCGATAAGCCGCAGAGGCTCTATGCCGACCTGGATCATCCGGGTCCCGTCATCGTTCCAGCAGATCGCATACATCATCAGCTTGGATTCCGCCGTATTCGGAGTGACATCCTGACACATCGAAAGAGTTTTGTCCGTAAGCATCGGTTTGAAATATGACATCTGTTCGCCCGAGTCAAAATTATAACCGTAATACTTGGGCACTGTTCCGGCATAGATCGATCCCTGAACATTAAACAGATGTATCTCGTCAACCATGGTAAGATCTGCGATCTTAAGCAGTTCTTCCTTGGAATATGAAAGCTTCACGTTCTGGTCGATGATATATGCCACAGCCTTGGCCCTTGTTATGTAGTCCTCTTTCAGAGATTCCGTATGAAGCTTGATCTTCTCGTTGTTATTCTCTATCAGGGTCACAACCTGGTTGGCCAGGATCCCGGCAGTCTGATAAGCTTGCCTTCTGTTGCTGCTCACCTGGATGAAAAGCTCAAATCCGATCAGTATCGCAATTATGCATACCGTTACCATACTCAGCAGGAAAGCATTATACTTCCTGTTTTTCATTCAATCAACCTCGTTTTTCGAATAGTATAGGAGACGGTCTTTCTTTCATCTTGTCTCTGATGATTATTTTATCATAGAATGTAATTCCTGCAAAGACTTCAATTCACTAATATGTCCGTTTTTGATCGCAAGTATTCCCTTGGCCGCTGCCTTGGCTGCCGCCATCGTTGTAAGATAGGGAATCTTCTCGCGGATCGCCGACTTGCGGATGAAGCTGCCGTCGGTCGCGCCGCGCTTGCCTGCCGGTGTATTGATTATAAGCGAAACCTCCCTGTTGATTATAACATCGCTTACATTCGGACGTCCTGCGTTGAGCTTGTATACCTGGCTTACTTCAAAGCCTGCTGCCTTGATGAGCTCATAGGTCCTGCCTGTTGCAACGAACTTAAAGCCTGCGTCGGCAAGATCGCGTACAACCTCGAGAACCTCTGTCTTGTCCCTGTCGCAAACGCTGATAAGAGCTGTTCCTTCAAGCGGAAGCTCTGTCTTGGTTGCTTCCCATGCCTTGATATAGGCCTCGCCGAAGTTATCGGAAATACCCAGTACTTCACCTGTGGAACGCATCTCGGGTCCGAGGATCGGGTCTACTTCAGGGAACATATTGAACGGAAATACCGCTTCCTTGACACCGTAGTAAGGGATATCCCTCTCTTTAAGCTCCGGTACGGGCGAAGGTCTGCCGGTAAGCTCTCTTGTTATGATCTCGGTTGCGATCGGGACCATATTTACATCACATACCTTGGAAACAAGCGGTACGGTACGGGATGCTCTGGGATTGGCCTCTATCACATAAACCTTGTCATTTTCGATCGCATACTGCATGTTCATAAGTCCTTCAACATGCATCTCTTCTGCGATCTTGCGTGTATAATCCTCGATCGTGTCGATGATCTTCTTGGAAAGATTGAGCGAAGGAATGATGCATGCCGAGTCGCCCGAATGGATTCCTGCAAGCTCGATATGCTCCATGACTGCGGGAACATAAGCATGTGTTCCGTCGCAAATGGCGTCTGCTTCGCATTCCGTTGCATGGCGCAGGAAACGGTCGATCAGGATCGGTCTGTCGGGAGTTACTCCGACTGCGGCCTTCATATATTCTACAAGCGTCTCATCGTCGTAAACCACTTCCATTCCACGGCCGCCAAGTACGTATGAAGGACGTACCATTACGGGGAACCCGATCTTATGAGCGGTTTCAAGAGCTTCATCAACATTTACGGCCATTCCTGCCTCGGGCATCGGAATGTTCAACTTCTCCATCATCGCGCGGAAACGATCTCTGTCCTCGGCAAGATCGATAACTTCGGGGCTTGTGCCTAAGATCCTGACTCCGTTCATCGAAAGCTGTGCCGCAAGGTTAAGAGGTGTCTGGCCGCCGAACTGGGCAATAACTCCGGCAGGCTTCTCCTCATTGTAGATACTTAAAACATCCTCAAGAGTCAGAGGCTCAAAATAGAGCTTGTCCGATGTATCATAGTCTGTTGAAACCGTCTCGGGGTTGCAGTTGACGATTATCGTCTCAAATCCGAGCTTCTTAAGAGCAAGAGCCGCATGAACGCTGCAGTAGTCGAACTCGATACCCTGTCCGATACGGTTCGGGCCGCCGCCTAAGATCATGATCTTCTGCTTGCCGCTGTCCGAAAGGGGTGCCGACTCGCCCTCGATATTGTAGCTTGAATAGTAATATGCGCTGTTCTCGGTGCCGCTTACGTGTATTCCTTCCCATTTTTCGACGATGCCGAGACGGATACGCTCATTTCTTACTTCCTTCTGGGAAATGCCGAGGATATCGGCGATATATTTATCGGAGAAACCGTCCTTCTTGGCCTGTCTGAGGACATCTGCCGAAGGAAGCTCGCCCTTGGATTCAAGGATCTTTTCTTCCTCCTCAACAAGCTCCTTCATCTGCTGAAGGAAATAGATCTTGATCTTGGTGAGCTGGTACAGAGCTTCGATCGAAGCGCCCTTGCGGATAGCTTCATACATGATGAACTGACGGTTGCTCGAGGGCTCGCGCAACAGCTCCATCAGCTCCTTAAGGCTCATATCATGATAATTTTTCGCAAATCCGAGACCGAACCTGCCGTTCTCAAGACTTCTGATCGCCTTCTGGAAGGCTTCCTTGTAAGTCTTTCCGATGCTCATGACTTCGCCTACCGCACGCATCTGCGTACCGAGCTTGTCCTGAACACCTTTGAATTTCTCAAATGCCCAGCGTGCAAATTTGATAACGACATAATCACCGTCGGGAACATATTTATCAAGACTTCCGTACTTACCGCAGGGAATCTCGTCAAGGGTAAGTCCCGCAGCGAGCATTGCCGAAACAAGCGCGATCGGGAAGCCTGTTGCTTTTGAAGCAAGTGCCGATGAACGCGAGGTTCTCGGGTTGATCTCTATTACTATGATGCGGTCGGATACCGGATCATGCGCGAACTGTACGTTGGTTCCTCCGATAACGCCGACTTCGTTTACGATCTTGTAAGCCTGCTCCTGCAGTCTCTTCTGTGTTTCCTGTGAAATGGTAAGCATCGGCGCCGCGCAGAACGAGTCGCCGGTATGAACGCCCATCGGATCGATATTTTCGATGAAGCAGACCGTGATCATATGTCCCTTGGCATCACGTACAACCTCAAGCTCAAGCTCCTCCCAGCCGATGATCGACTCTTCGACAAGCACCTGGCCTACGAGGGATGCCTGGATACCGCGCTCGCAGACTATCTTGAGCTCTTCCTTGTTGTAGACAAGTCCGCCGCCGGCGCCGCCCATCGTATATGCGGGACGCAGAACAACGGGATATCCGAGCCTGTCGGCGATCTCAAGCGCTTCATCTATCGAATAGGCAACCTCACTTCTCGCCATCTCGATACCGAGCTTGTCGCAGGTCTTCTTAAATTCGATCCTGTCCTCGCCGCGCTCGATCGCATCAAGCTGAACACCGATTACCTTAACTCCGTATTTGTCGAGAATGCCCGCTTTACCGAGCTCCGAACACAAATTAAGACCGGATTGTCCGCCGAGATTGGGAAGAATAGCGTCCGGTCTTTCTTTTTCAATAATCTGTTCAAGCCGCTTCTCATTAAGCGGTTCAATATAAGTAACATCGGCAGTTCCGGGGTCGGTCATAATAGTTGCGGGATTGGAATTAACAAGAACTATCTCATAACCCAGCTTCTTGAGTGCCTTGCACGCCTGGGTTCCTGAATAGTCAAATTCACATGCCTGACCGATGATAATGGGTCCCGAGCCGATGATCAGTACTTTTTTGATGTCAGTTCTTTTTGCCATGAGAGCCTCCTGTCTTCTTAATTAATGCAATGCTTTCTTTTACACCCTTAACATGGGATAGTAACATAAAAAATTTCCCGATTCAATAGCAATCGGGAAATAAAAATTTATTTTTTTTCGAAACAATTTATTTCATAAAACGATCGTATTCCGACCGCTTTATCAGTACAGCAGCTCCATCAGGGAATCCACATATCGGTTCCTCTGTTCATCATCCTGTAAGTCGATCTCCATGCTCGTCTTTAAGACCTCGCGCCTTATCAGGGCTTCCTTGATCGATGACATTATCATGAAGGCTTTAAGCTTCTGGTCGTTGATTATATGTTCCCTGAACTGCTCCTTCATGTGGTCGGTCATGCGGTCATTGCTCACGATCTCATCAAGCTTCTTCTTGTCTACCATTGCATACGCAAATGCATCGGTAAGCCTGGCCGTATAATCGGTCCGGAGCGGGTTCTGTGCATCCCTTACAAGTGCCGCCTTGGCGATCGCTTCATTCCTGATCAGGAAATCAAGCACCAGCCCTGCGGTCTTACGGGTTGTTTCATCCGAGCCGCCCTCATCGGCAAGCTCAAAAGAATTGACGGTCTGACTGTTCTTTTCTTCCGGGCTGCCGCCACTTTCATCCATGGCGTACAGACCGCTCAAAAGCTCATTGTCCAGTTCGGGATCAAGCTGATCCGTATTGCTGTTTAGCAGACCGCTCAGCAATTCATCGTCGGGCTCCAGTCCGAAAAGATCCCGGTCCGGTCCGGTTTTGCCGGCCGGCTGTAACCTGCTGTCCGTCAGGGTGTCGGCTGTACCGGAAGCATCCTCGCCGGGGTGTTTTCCGTCATTGACCAGCAGATCAAAAAGTTCCGCAAATACGTTCTCGATACATTCCTCGATCAGCTGCTCTTTCGATTCAAAATAATGATTGGTCAGTCCGACGCCGATCCCGGCGCGGGCTGCGATAGTACGTATCGTTACGTTGCTTATGTCGCCGCCGCGCTCAAGGATCAGCTCGGTAGTACATTTTAATATTTTTTCTTTCGTTTCCTTGGCACTCATAAAAGCCTCGCCATATAACCTTTTGCGGTTCTGTGCATGTTTTCCTTTTTCCTGTTTTCCCTGTTTTGGGCCGACAGCCCGAATCTGTTTCAGCTCAGTTGGCAGCCTTAACCCATACCTTCTTCAAGATCAGTTGGCAGCCTTAACCTTGATCCAGAGCTCTGAGAGCTTCTTGCGCAGCTTCTCGTTGTCGTGGAAGATCTCGTCCTTTGCGTAGCTTCTCGGAAGATAGGCTTCGTTCTCTGAATATTCACCGTCCTCGCCTGTCATATCCTCAAGAACTTTCGCATTGGGTGATGCATAACCAACCGCAATTGTATTGTCTGTGCAGACCTCGTCGCGGAGCATGTAGTTGATAAATTCATGAGCAAGCTTGGGATTCTCGGCATTGGCGGGGATAACCATCGCATCGCACCAGATATTGGTTCCGCAGTCGGGTGTGAAATAGCTCATATCCTCATTTTCATCAAGGATCGTAACGGCGTCGCCGCTGTAAACGATAGCCATATCCTTGCTTCCGCCGCTCATATTGTCAATGACCTCGTCGGTAACATAGATGGGATCCATCGTATTGTTCAGCTCGATAAGCCAGTTATAAGCCGCATTGATCTCTTCCTCGTTGTCGGTATTGCAGGAATAACCGAGCTGTTTGAACGCAAGCATAAAGCTGTCGCGCTCCGAGTCATACATATAGATCTTGCCCGCATATCTTGTATCCTTGAGGATATCCCAGCCTTTTGCCTTAAGATCGTCAAGAGATACATTGTTGTGGTTGTAAACGATACCAACGGTTCCCCAGAAATAAGGTACCGAGTAGGTGTTGTCGGAATCATAATCAAGTCCGATGACCTGATCCGCCAGGTTCTTCATATTCGGGATCAGCGTCTTATCAAGCTTCTGGAGCTGATCTTCCTTGATAAGTCTTTCGATCATGTAGTCCGAAGGAACAAGGATATCATATTTGTCTCCTGCGCTGAATTTGGTATACATCATCTCGTTCGAATCAAAATACTCCGGAATGACCTTTACACCGAATTCCTTTTCAAAATCGGTAAAGAAGTTGTCCGAATTGTATTCACCGGGGATAAAAACCTTTAATGTGGTCGAACCGTACTTTTCCTTGGCTTCGTCACTGCCTTTCTTGCAGGCTGCGCAAGAAACGCAGATTGTCACAATCATTACAAGTGCCGCTATTTTTTTCATGATCTTCATTTTTTACTCTCCTCTTTTTTTCTTTATTTTTCACCTCATCCGTCACCACGAAGTGGCAGCGGATAAAGCGTTACATTTTTTACCTTTAATTACCGGATTGGGTATTTACACGATCAACCTTCCGCTGCCGAGGCCGGTTTCTTCTTCCTGAGCGCCGGTGCTACATTTCCGATCAGCAGGAATACCGAGATGATCACTATGATCAGTGTCGATAATGCGTTGATCGAAGGATTTACACGTTTGGACATCGTGTATACCAGTATCGAGATATTCGAAACACCGTTACCGGTTACGAAATATGATATTACAAAATCGTCGAAACTCATCGTAAATGCTATCAGTGCGCCGCTTACGATGCCGGGCTTGATCTGGGGTACGATGACCTTTACAAGAGCCTGCCAGGGCGTCGCGCCAAGATCCATCGCTGCGTCCGCAAGATTCTCGTCAAGCGTGCGCAGCTTCGGGATGATGCTCAGTATCACGTAAGGGATACAGAACATGATGTGCGCGAGCAGCATCGTAAGGAAGCCCTTTTTGATATGTGTTGCGCTGTACAGCATCAGAAGCCCGATCGCGGTTACGATCTCGGGATTCATTATCGGAAGATCGTTGACCTGTCCGACGATCGTTTTTACGATCTTTCTCGATTTCGAAAGACCTATCGCCGTTATCGTACCTGCCGCCGTCGAAATGATGGTTGCAAGCACCGCCGTTACGATCGTATAGAACACGCTCTCCATCATGGTCCGGTCGTTGAACATCTTCTTGTACCATTGAAGCGAAAATCCCGCAAAACGCGTCAGCGATCTGCTGTCATTAAATGAGAAAATGATCGTATATACTATCGGGGCATAGAAGAATACTACCAGCAGTATCATAAGGATTGTTGAAAGGATGCGCCTGTTTTGTTTTTTCATGTGGCACTCCTTTCCGACACTTCGGTCGTGTCGATCTTCTTGGTCACATACATCGAGATCATGATGATGATCGCCATGATAAGCGATATGGCGCTTCCGAAATTCCAGTCTCCCGAAGTCAGGAACTGGGATTCTATCACATTTCCGACAAGAACGTACTGGCCGCCTCCGAGCATCTTCGGGATGCAGAAGGATGATACCGCGGGCAGGAACACAAGAGTGATCCCGCTGATAACGCCCGGGAGCGAAAGCGGAAGTGTAACCTTCGTAAAGCATTTGAAGCTGTTGGCGCCAAGATCCTGCGCCGCCTCGATCAGGCTGTAGTCCATCTTCGTAAGCGAAGTATATATCTGCAGTATCATGAACGGAATGAAGTTGTAGACCATTCCGAGTATTACCGCAAATTCCGTATGAAGCATCGTGATCGGTCCGATCCCTATCGCCCCGAGCATCTTGTTGATGACACCGTCATCCTGCAGGATGCCGATCCAGGCGTAGGTACGCACCAGCATGTTGATCCAGGTAGGGATCGTGATGATGAACACCCAGCGCATTTTGAGACCTTCGCTGCATTTTGCGATATAATATGCGGCCGGATAGCCGAGCAGAATACATACCACAGTTGTGATAAGCGCAACCCTTAAGGATCTGCCGAGAACCGAAAGGAAGACCGTATCACTTACAAAACGTCCGAAATTGGCCAGCGTAAAGCTGAACTGAGTGACCGAATTGCCCTGCCTCGTAAATGCATAGAACATGATCAGAAGCATGGGGAAGACGATCATTATCGATATCCATACCACGTAGGGGTATGTCATTTTGCGAAATTGTTTCATTCTTCTAACCTCATGTCGATAGATAGATCAGCGAACCTGATCCTGAGCAAACGACTAAGCTTGCATCGATGTATATTTCACCGATGCAGTCGTTTAACTATCACCCCACCGATTTGTGCATTACATGTATATCCTCAGGTGTAAAGGTCAGTCCGACTGCGTCGCCGACCTCTGATTTATCCGTTGTGTCGACCCTGTATTCATAACCCTGCGTCTTAAATGTTACGGTATATGTACCGGGCGTGAGTGTCTCGGGATCGAAATCATATTCAACATCCGTGATCTCAACGGGACTGCCGTCCTCGAGGTCGAAAGCCACCGCATTGGCCCAGATCTTTAAGTCTGTGCCGAGAACCATACTTTCCTGGATCTCATCGATATTCTTGAAGAAATTGAAGGCGTAGATCTCTTCGCCGTATTCCTCGTCAACCGCTCTGTTGGTATCTTCAACGATCATGTTCGCGGTAACGGATGTGCCTGCCGCAGTATAGAATGTAACGGGATAAGTGCCGTTCTCCTTGCGGATATCGTGTTCAACCCTCACGATAGAAATACGCTCGTCGGTATCGGGCTTCCATGCCTGTGCGTCGGCACGGTCGATAATATATGCATCGGTGATTTCTTCAACGTCATCGTCATCAAGGTAGAAATCATTGGCTGACATCATCTCGCCCGCAGCTTCATTTACTATGGGCTTGTCGTCGGAAACGATCATCTTGACCTGGATCGAGGTACCTGCCTTTGTTTCTACAACAGTCTCATAATGAATTCCCTTGAAAAGAACGGATTTTACGATGCCTTTGAGCTTGCCGGCCTTGACATCGACAATATCAAGGTCCTCGGGACGGATCACGACATCGACAGGCTCCTTCTCTCCAAAGCCCTTATCAACGCATTCAAAGACCTTATCGCCGAACATTACCTTGCAGTCCTCGATCATCGTGCCGTCAACGATGTTGCTCGCACCGATGAAGTTCGCTACATAGCGGTTCGCAGGCTCATTGTAAATATCGGTCGGGGAGCCGATCTGCTGGATCTCGCCCTCCTTCATTACAACGATCTTATCCGACATCGTAAGCGCCTCTTCCTGATCATGTGTTACGAAAATGAAGGTGATGCCTACTTCCTTCTGGATCTTCTTCAGCTCTCTCTGCATCTCCTTGCGCAGCTTCGCGTCAAGAGCGGAGAGCGGCTCGTCGAGGAGCAGCACACCGGGCTCATTGACGAGCGCACGCGCGATAGCAACACGCTGCTGCTGGCCGCCCGACATCTCGTTAATGCTGCGCTTGCCGTAATCCTCAAGACCCACCAGCTTGAGCATACGCGTAACCTTCTGCTCTATGATATCCTTCGGTTCCTTCTTGATGTTCAGACCGAAG
>JAILIQ010000075.1 GCA_024695205.1 Lachnospiraceae bacterium | reverse complement strand
TGTCTAATGCATAAGAATCTGAGAACGTTCTCCATGATACGAACCTTAGCTTCGATCTGTGCGGGAACGCTTGTCTCAGCATCGAATTGGATGAAATAGTAATAGCCTTCACTCATCTTCTGAATGTCGTATGCCAGTCTCTTCTTGCCTGCGTCTTCAACCTTGATCTCGGTTGCACCAAGCTTGGCGATCATGTCCTTAACATTATTAAGAACTGCCTCTCTGGCCTCATCCTCGATAACTGCATTGACAACTAAAGCTAACTCATACTTCGTCATAGTTGCATTGCACCTCCTTTCGGTCTTTGGCCCTTCCTGCGCGGAAGAGCAAGGAAATAGTATATCACAAGCGCATATTATATCACGGGTTGGGTGGAAATGCAAGTGAAATTTTTCTGATCGGATCAAATTTCTTCATTGCTTTTTCAATTCACACAGATAAAAAAACATGCTATAATCGGCATATAACTATGGACTTTTGACACACAGTGGGACAATGGGGAAAACAGATGTATACAATAGCCGGGATCGCGATAATTCTCTCATATTACGTTATAGGTGCATACGCCACCACCGACATCATCCGTCTCACCGGAGGCAATGAACTTTCGGTACTCGAAAGCTCATGTTACTGTCCGATATGTCATCATCGGCTTAAGCTGACGGAACAGCTACCAATTTTTTCCTATCTGTTCCATCGCGGACGCTGTGCATACTGTAATTCTGTGATACCGTTAAGAGAACTCCTGTTTGAGATCACGATATTTGCGATACCCTCTGTGATCGCTTTTGTCCTTTCCTTCTCATACACCGCACTGCTGGTAAATATCATCCTGTATGAAACCTTTAAACTGGTGTATATATGCATAAAGGGAAAACGAAGTCAGAACTTCGGCAAAAACCTTGTGCTTTCAGTTCTGACTAATATCCCTGTATTTCTTATTCAGGCTTTTATATACTTTTTGATCACACTGGAGACCCATCAGTAAACCGCGGCAAAAGCAACGGAAATATTGTCTGTTTCGCCTCTTTTGATCATCTCGCCTATAAGCTCTGTGCATTTAGCTTCAAGCTTTTTCTCGTTTTTCCTTACTCCCTGCTTAAAATCGAGATCTTCGGGAAGTAAATTATGATAAAATCCGTCCGAACATACAACAAACAGCATTTCCGGCTCTATGTTACCATATGCTTCCGTAAAATCCAGTTCCGCCTTCATCCCCATATAATTACTGAGATACTGCTTTGTGACTTCTCCTTTGATCCTTGTGACCGAGGCATCTACCGTCAGCTGTCTCAGTTCGTTGCCAAAATAGCTGTATACTCTGCTGTCACCCACCTGCAGAACATAATAACTCGTATCGGCGATCAGCAATATCGACATAGTCGTCCCCATCTCGACCGAATTAACGACCTTATAGTCGAAGACCTCTTCATTCCATGCTTCTGCGGCATCTTTAAGATGTGAAAACAACAGCTCCGGCTCAAACAGGCTTTCATCAAGCCACTCCATGACCCCGTCGAACCATTTTCTGACCCCTCTTATCACGATCGCCGAAGCAATTTCACCGGACTCAAGTCCTCCCACACCATCGCATACCGCAACTACCGAGATGATCCTGCCATTGATATTGTCGGAAAGAAAAATAATCGAATCCTGGTTGACCTTTCTTCGACAGCCCACATCAGTAGCACATGCCCCGAATAATTTCATTTATCTGCTCCGTTCATTCATAGATTCACACGATATACAACCGGCATTGACTCCGTAAATGCTATCTCGGCACCGTTGACCAGCTTGATTTCCGTATTTGCGACAATGACCTGATTGTTGTATAAGGTTTTGTTCTGCGAACCCAGATCGATCAGGAAATAATCGTTTCCTCTTCTGGCAATCCTGGCATGTCTTCTTCCTATCCTTCTGAAATCCGAACTGAACGCAACATCCGGTTGCACGGGTTCCGAACTGCTCATCCTGCCTATGGTTATATACGGTTTATCAAAATTCAGGCTGATCTTCTGAATCGCACCGCTGATCGGTGAAGAAACCAATGTAAGGCAGGGCTCGGCTGCTGATGAAGAATCGGCAAACGTCTCAGTTTTTTCACCTTCTCCGGCCCCCGCACCGGTATATCCCATTGCGCCGGACAAACCTGCAGGATTCATATCATAGTTTCCCTGATCATAATGGAACGGATCGGATGCAAAATTGTTGATCTGAGGCTGTGACTGCTGGCCGGATCCGTTTTTTACATCAGCCTTCTGATCCGGTTCCTTCTTGCCGAATAATCCGGCAAATCCAAGACCCTTTTCCTTTTTTTCTTTTTTTACGGATTTATCCTCTTTTTTAGGCTTTTCCCCAAGAAGACTCAATACATCATCATCTGTCTTTTTGTTGGCCGGATCCGCCTGCTTTTTAGACTCGGAATCGTTCTTAAAAAGGCTGTCCGCAGACTTGTCGTCTTTCTCTTTCTTCTTGCCGAAACCGAAGATTCCGCCATGTTCTTCTTTCTTAGGTTCGGGCCCGCGATTATTATCCGGCTTTTTACCCATCGTATCAATACCGGCATTACCTGCCGGCTTGTTAGCGTTGTAAGGATTATTCCGGTTCGAAGGATCCCCTGCAGGATTCGGCTGCTGTATAGGATTATAGCTTCCGGGTTGGCGGTTATCCTGAGGATTCCCCACACCACTGTTGATCTTTCCTTTGCCTTCCTCGTTCTTGATCGTCTCATATAAAGAAGAAAGAGTGATGCTCTCATTTCCGAAAAATTTATACATCTGAACCTGGAATGCGGGATCATCCACAATAGTCGTCTTATCAAAAACATTCTTTAAGAACGCAAATATCTCGTCATCCGTATTGGCATAGCTCTTCTCCGGAACATATATAAAATAAGCCTTACCGCTTTCACGATCCACATAAACATACCTTGGATCGATGCACAGATAATGATAATCCAGGAACCAGTCTTTTCCCTCAAGCATCGGAGTGATCAGTCCCTTAAACAGCTTGATAAAATCCTTCTTCTGCGATGAATAGTCCGCAGCATATTCGAGAGCGATAAAGTTCTTAAGTTTGTACCTGAAGGAAATGACCCCGTTGGAGGACGTCATTGTAAACGGAAGCAGAAAATCCGGAGTCTCGGTATTCAAAGCCTTGATCGAGATCTCATCAAACTCCGGCTCCGCATCAAATGTAATAGTCAGATAGTTCGCCTCAATAGTTTTCTGTATCGAAAAACCCGCTGTATTCATGATAACCTCCTTGTGGTCAACAATATCACTCATAATATCCAAGTCTGATGATCAGATTTCTGTCATCCTCCTTCGCCAGGATGACTCCGTTGTGGGAAGGCATGACTTCATCAACTACGAGCCCGTCAAATATCGTTTTACCGGCCATGCTGATGAAAGTCCAGACTCCGTTTTCCTTAACTGCCGTCACATTATCCGAAAATGAGATGGCATCTTCATACCTGTAATCGATCACAAGCTCCCCTGTCTGGGAAATAAAGCCCCATTTACCGCTTTCATTTGCTACGGCTATATATTCACCGGACTCCGGAGCCTTGGCATTGGCATATGTATCCCCACAATCCGTCAGGACATTGTCGCTGATCGTATACCTGTGCCATACACCGTTCTTTTTGAGCATCCCGACATTATTTTCGAAAACGCATCCTATGGAACTGATCGCAACATCCTCGAATCTCTCCGAACCTATATCGGCTGCATCGTTAGAAATAAACTTCCAGCTTCCGTCTGTTTTCACAGCCTGACATCCGCAGCTGTTCATTGTCAGATCCTCAAACTGAAGTCCGGTAAGCGGCTCAAAATCAAGATTCAATATGGAATACTTTCCTTCTCGTTTTGCCAGTATACGCGAGCTGACGATATACTTGACTTCACTGACCATAGGATATTTCTCGCCATCATCGATGCTGTAGTCTTTCTGTTCCGCCGTGATCACGTAGTATTTGTCATTCTTCTTAACGACCGCATATCCGTACTGTGTAAACTCCGATGCATAATCATAAATAAAGGGGATCACCGTCTTGCCCTGGGCATTTATATAACCCCATTTTGACCCGTCAAACGCAGGCATCGTGGATTGTACCGACGGCTTGATCTCGTCAAATGCCACTTCGGTAACGGTATAAGGGTATCTGTTCGCATAATACATATCCTTAAGTGCCTGCGAATCGTATACTCCGACACCCTTTCTTATAATACCCAGAGCCGTTGTCAGGTCATCCTCTGCAAGATAGGCGTTCGCCACCATCATATATTCTTCTTCCGAAGCGGTCCCGGCCTCAGCCCTGATCTTGATCAGTTCCAGATACTGTGCGGGATCTTCATCCGCCAGATATGCCTGCATCAGCTTTTCCTGAATCGAAGTCTTTGCTTCGTCCGTGGTCTCTATCCTCAATGCCTCCTGATACAACGGGATCGCTCTTATATACAGCTTCTTTCCCATGAATTTGTCAGCTTTTGCTACCAGATCATTTTGCTGACCGACATAATCGATCTTCTCAGGCTTACGCATGGCCAGTCCCCAGCCCAATACAAGAAATGCCGCTACCAGCACTACCAGTAATAACTTCTTTCCTTTCACGTCAGCCTCCTAAACAATCAGATAAGTTAACAACATGCCGGCCGTTAAAAACGGAACCAGCGGAACTCCGTCCTTCATTGTCAGTTTCTTTCTCCAGACAAAAATGAGTGAGATCACAAGACAGAGAATACATCCGTATAATATAGCTCCCATTATCCTCAATGAAGTCAGATAGAGTCCCATCACAAATGAAAGTTTGACATCTCCGGCACCCAGTTTTCCTCGGGAAACAAGGTAACAAAGGAGAAAGATCGCTCCTGCAACGATCCCTCCCAATACTGAATAAGCAAGATTCTGAAGCCCCGTATCCAGGTCCAGGAGCAGCCAGGCACCGTTAATTACGGCCCAGCAGATCAGAAGTATAAGTATTATCCTGTTGGGAACGGTTTTTTTCTTCAGATCCGTTACGGACAGGATTCCCATCCCGGTAAATATTATGATCGTCAGTATTGCTTCTGTTATCCGGATAGTTTCAAATTTTCTCAGAAAATAAACAAACATCACAACCGTCAGCAATGAAGCAATAACTATGACCCGGATATCCGTTACCCAGTCGTTTTTTCTTTCAAGTTCAAGCTCATATTTTGTCCCGGCATAGCCTGACAGTATATAAAACACAATTCCGGTCACTACGGCTGCTGCCGCAGAATAAACAATGTTCATCTGTTATTCGCCTTCATCATCACTTTCTCTGCTATATGACGGAACCTTAACCACAAGACTTCCGTCATCCTCCTGTATCACTTCTCCCTCGTCTCCGTTCAGCCATGCCGGCACAGTTACTCTCTGTACCACATGTATCGACGGTGAAGCCATGATCAGTCCGGCAAAACTCATATTAACATCATACTCTGCCACAAAATCTATCATAGAGTAATTCTTATCCCAAAATACGGTCGAACCGGAAAAATCCAGTCCATCAAAGCCCTCATCGACACCGAATCTCTTTAAAAAAGCATCAGCCGAACTCCCGTCACTGACCTCAAGATTCTGTTTTGTCAGAGCAGAAGCCAGATTCTCTGCTATCAGCGATTTAAGAAAGTCCGCGCCCATATTGAAAGCCAGATAGGCAAGACCCGCCAGTGTTTTATCCATATTCTGAGTTCTCTCTTTAAGCATTGCATAGGACTGCTTATAGGAAGAATATGTTCCGTCTATATCATTCTGCAACGCATCCACGTTGTCCTTAACACTCAGATAATTGTTATAGACCGACTGGATATCATTGTTCAGATCATTGACACCATCTTCGGAAACTTCAAAATTAAATAAATCGTCTCTTACATTTCCCGCACTGCCAAAAATATCCGAAAAAGATCCGAAGGTATTTTTCAGTGTATTTATCGTGTTTTGGGTCTTCTTCACGGAATCGGTTACCTGATTGACTGTGCCGACATCATCTTCCGTGTATTCTCCAAAATCTTCGTTTATAGTCAATGCTGCTTTTCGAACGCTTGATGCCTGATAGAGATATGAGTAATTGGCTACGGTTCTTGCCGCTGCATTCATGGCGAACTGCAACCGGTTATGCAGGGTAAAGATATTGATCAGATAGATCAGAGCAGCGACTACCGCTATGAATATCGTAAGCGTAATAGTAGCTTCAATGACGATCATTCCGCTTTGATCCCCATTCATATCCCTTTCGACATTTTTTCTTCCGTTCATACCATCAATACCCTCTGGTTATCGTAAAATTGTATCGATTCTCCTTAAACTCATTCAGCTGATCATAAGTTTCTCCGTCTCCTAAAGTCGTTCTTGCGAATCCGCCCGGCATAACGAGAAAATCCATCTTGATCGAGCAGGTTATATCAGCCGCGGTATACGCCTTGGAAAGAAAGAACTTCTGGGCACTCAGCTCCTTGTCTTCCGCCAGCTTTTGTATTACCGTATTTACATTCAGTTCTATGATATCCCCGGTTCTCGTGTAAACCTCCTCAGATGATGCGAACAGCAGGATCATTATCATCAGATACTGTTCGTAGCTCATGGAAAATGCATCACTGCTGCTTTCTTCATCGTCCGCACCCAACAGGCTCAGAATAGCCTGTGCTTCCGTCAGATCGCCCAATTTTGCCTTAAATACGGCAACTTTCTCTCCTTTCATCATCTCCCGCCAATCCGCACCTGTTTCTATTGCGGTAACGGCAGCACGAAGGGCTAAAACTACCGCAACACTTAAGACAGGAAATGCAACGAGTGCATCTCCGATAGCACGAATAGCATGATTGATCTCCGGGATCTTGTAAGTCGAAGCAAAATTCATAACCGCTCTGAAACCGAGTATCCTGTTCCTCGCATAGTTCAGATTGTCCTTCGAAGAAGAATTCCCGGCAAGAAGGTATTCCAATTCGCTCTTATACAGATAGTTGATCTTCTTGGTTATCGCATATCCCGTCAGGGATTCTTTATTCTCGTCTTCTTTAACATTGGTCACTCTCGATGACAACATCGAAAAATCATATTCGGTAACATAAAACTTCAGCAAAAGCTGATTTCCAAAATTGGCAAGTCCGTCAAATGAAAACATCTGTCCGAGTTTACTGAATGAAAATTCACCCTTTCCCTTTCCGTCATCATTCTTGGTAAAACAGGAGGGGTAATCGCGCAAACCCATCGAATTGATAGTGTTTTCATCGTTCTTAATGCCGTTTTCAGCTTCTTCTTTCTTTCTTTCGGCTTCTTTTTTCTTATTTTCTCCTTTTTTCTTGGCCTCATCGCTTGAGTCGCCATCGAATGTTTTTTTCAGTTCCTCGTAGAACTTTTTATATTCTTCTTTTCCGCCTGCGTCAGGGTCCTTAAAATCTTTGTATTTTGTTTTATCGAGTTTATCTTCCCAGCTGACTTCGGCATCAAAATACTGTTTTCGATCATGTACTTTTTCAAAGAATTTTATGGTTGTACCCGGAGGCCAGGTTCCGACTTCGTCCTGGTACAGTGAATTAAACTGGACAGTCCTGAGCTTGTAAATTACATTGTCCAGACTTGTCTGTATATGATCTGTCTGGAACTTATATTCAGTATTTACATCTTTGTTACTGTAAATAAATGCTACTATTTCCTTGTAATACTCAATATGCTCAAATAATTTTTCGGTGATCTCAACTTCCGCCTTGACGTTCTTTCTCAGTTCATCGTCTTCCGGTTTGGCTTCCAGCTTGGTCTGAAGCTTGTTCCTGGCTGCCTCGATCTTCTCTCTCTGACTTGTGATCTCATTTGCAACAGAAGACAACATACCGCATAGGGTTTCAAATTTATCAAACGAAAGCCCTTCGCTCGGAAAAGCCGTTTTTTCAAGTTCACTTTTTGTCCCGAGCTCTGCCCCGTAATAGTCCTCCAGGATCACCGAGGGATCAATGAATGAAGCCGTATTTTGTAACGAAACCATCCCGTCATTTTCGTAACGCTCGTATATTTCCTGTTCAATCCGGTCTGATTCCCATTCGGGATGAGCCAGCCCGATAATCCAGCGATAGTACTCCATGAATATCGTCTTCCACATGTTTTCGTCATCCGAAAGAGTCTTATCCGTGTCAACATCCTTTATAAACGCGGCTTCCGCTTCAGCCTCATTATAGTGAAAATTAAAAAGCACTTCATAATCATCCTGATAGAAGTTCCAGCATTCACGCTTATCCTGCTCATATTCCGAGTTGATATCATCTATATATTCGGGATAATCAGCCAGCACTCTGAGCAGTCTGTAATACGTTTCTATTTTTTCGATGATCTTTTGAACTTCTTCATCATATTCCTGTTTGGCATCTGCAATAGCCCCGTCTGCTTCGCTGTCCTGGATCTGTTGGATTGATTTGAGCAGATCGCCGTTTGAAAAAAGGACCGGGAATATCCGGAATTTCATAAAATCACCGATCTGCGTTGCGATGATCTCGTCAGAAGCGAGCGAGGATGTCCCGATAGGCTTGAACATCAGCTCAACATCAGATGATTTGAACGGCATAAAGCCATTGTAGTTTTTCTCGGCAAGAAGATCAAAATTTTTTCCCTGAAGTGCATCAAGAGTATATTTGGCAGAGATCGTACCGCTGTTTGGATCGAACGAAGCCTTGACAATTTTATCAAGATCCGCAAGTTTTTCCGCAGCTCCGTCCATTTGCGTCATCGCAAAAAGACCGTACAATTCCTTCAGTATATTGTCATATTGTTCCATCACGATCTCGCCGTAATTATCCGCAGCTATCACGGCCTGATTGCCTGCCAGCTTCAGCCTTGCAAGATCGTCCATAAATCCCACGAGAAAAATAGTCGGGATCATGATCATAACAACAAATAAAGTCACGACTCCGTTCGACTTCTTAAGAAAAAGCCTCATATACTATCCTTGCCTTATCTGTATTTTACTCTATATTAAATACGCCTTTTATATTGTCGTAAATATTTCCGATTTTTTCGGTCAGACCGTTGAGCATCTCACCAAACTTACTGTTACTGATCAGGTCGGCAATAAAATCAATATTCCTGACAAACTCGTCACCGTCAGAAATAGTCATCTCTGCCTGAGCGCTGATCGTCATGCCGGCATTGACACCCACCATTGAGAAACTGAGCGGAGACTGCACTCTCTGCGTTGCTGTGGCCAATACCTGCTTAAACAGGACATAGTTTTTTGTTTCATAGTGAACTTCCACATTCTCGCCCGTATCAAAGAACATGGTCCCCGTCATGTATCTGAAAAAGGTTACAAAGGCATTTTCGTTCTTGACATTTCTGTTTCTGAAAAAGGACCGGTATGGGAATTTGTATCTGAGGCCATCCCCATCGTCCTCACTCAGACCCTGATCTTTGGCAAAACTGGTTCCGGTGATCTTTGTATCATCCGAAACAGTATACACCATCTCCTTACCCGGCAAACCCACAAAAGTATCGGACTGGGTATTCTTGAAGTATACCAGCGCATTTTGCAGGTTTGCCTGGAGATTTGCCCTTTGACATAAGTAGATCGCAGCATAAAATAAAGCAACTACCATCAGAATCATGATAGGAAATATGATAGTGGCTTCGATTATCACATGCCCCTCTTCGTTTGATCTTCTTTGCTTCATTTTGCATGCTCCATCCTGTAATGATTTTACTAAAACGGTGTAGGCGTAGGTGAATTAAGGCCTTCTCCGATATTCTCAGAATCCTGGAAGATCTTTTTCCATAAATTGGCGAACCACTGGCTGATCGAACTCCAAAATACCGCTACCAGAGCAACTACGATCACGATCAGAAGGACTGTGGCGATAATTGCCGAAACACCGGATTCATCCTCACGGAAACCTTCCATAAAATGCTGGAGTCTGATCTTTCCGTAGATATATCCTCTGCTTATCAAATCCATTATCAAGTTACCTCCTTTCCCGAAAGATAGGTTCCCATATTTAGAAATTGAAGCCACTCATTGCCGGAACCATTATCATTATTATTATGCCTAAAAATAACAGCATAGTAGGAAATGTCAGCTTACCCTGTATCTTTTCTCCCTTGCGTCTGGCATTGTGTTTGTGCTCCAGCCAGCTCTCATTGTTAAGGGATTTAAACAGGCTCACGATCTCGGAATTACCCTTCTGTGTATTCTGAATGATCGCCGTTGCGAGCTTGGTCGTATAGGTATTGTTACATCTTCTTAAAAACTTGGAATATGCTTCAACAGGAGGGACATTGTTCTCAAGATCGATATTGACCCGGTTCATCTCCTCATACAGTGTTCCGGTTCCGCTTGCGGAAGCAAGCTTCCATGCGCGGCTGACTTCCATACCGGCCACCGTAAGAAGGGTAACCTTCGATACAACCTGAGGAAACTCGTCCTCGATCTCCTCTTTTCTCTTTGTGATCGTAGTATTAACGGCATCATAGGGAAGATAACCCATAAACCCGAAAATTCCGATCCCCAACAGTGCAACGATCACACTTCTGCCGCCGAGACCGGCTCCCATTGCGATCACCAGTCCTATCATCCCGACAACGAAACCGAACAGCAGATCTCCGAACAGCGTAGCTATCAGATACACCGTGTAGTTCATGGCTTCCTTCTTTTCCTTATACTGGATACATTTATTGAACAGGTTTTTTACCATGGGAGTTGAGGAATCCCATCCGAGCATCTGTATAAGCCTGTATCCGGCAAGCGGGATTATATCCAGAACGCTGATCTTTCCTTTTTCATAGGAAGCCCGGAGCTTTTGGGCACTGTCGATCTTAGCCTTGACCCTTCTTCCTTTTTTGATCTTCTTTTTATCGGCCTTGCCGTCTCTTTCCTTTTCGCGCTTTATGGCTTCAAGCAGCATATTGAGCTCGATCTGTGATTTCAGAACGATTTCTTCCTGGTTTTCGATGTTGCAGTTGATCAGCGCGGTAGTCAGATTGTCATTGGCCGTCATAAACAGATAAACAAAGACAATGAAAGCTGCTGTTGCAAGCAATATCAGTATTATCATAAATCTCTCCCGTCAGACATTTATATCGGTTACCTTCATTGATATGGCAAATGAAATCCCAAATATGATCAGGGCCACTGTTGCACTCAGAGTACCGAGCGGCGGTTCAAACAGCGAATTCATGATCTCCCCGCCTATAGCGCCCAACATTGCAACTATGAGTACCGGCATGACAAGCATGACATAGGTCTCTGACTTTGCCGAAGTAATGGTCGTCTCTATCTCCTGCTCGATCTCAACCTTATCACGGATGATCTCCTCTGTCTGTACGAGAATATCTCCAAAACGATCACTTTTTCCTTCTATAACGGAATATATCGTTGCAAAGCTTCTGATATCATCAAGATCGCTTCTGACCGCCAGATCCTCAAACAGTGTCTTCATCGCTATTCCGCCGTTATGATACTGCAAAAGTATATTGCTTACTTCGCGTACGATATCGGAATTCTCGCTGTATGAAAGCTTAAGATCTGCCAGTGCTGCCTCAACAGCCTTCGTTTCGACATTGCCGGCTCTTACCGCGACCGTCATTGAAGCCAGGAAATCTTTAAACTGCATACGCAGCTTTTTCTGACGTTTCCTGATGGTCGAAGTCCTGTACATCCGCTCCAGAGGTATTCCTGCGGCGAATCCGAGGATGATCGCCAGGGGGGTAATATGATAAAAAAGCCAGGCCACAACCGTCGAAAGTACACTGGCTATGATATAGACCAGGATATGCTCCCAGGTCTTCATATTGCATCTGTAATATACAGGCATATCAGTATTCATAATCAAATCTCCATGTCAGGAATTCTGTGGTCAGCCGGTCTTTCAGCCTTTTTCCTCGAGATAATCGTATATTCCGCTTCCTATCAGTTTGTCCGGATGAACCATCTTGTTTCCTGTTCTTACAAGCGATCCCGAAACCTTCCTTACACTCGTATTTTCATCTTCTTTGAATTCAAACAGCGGATTCAGTACGATCTTCCCGTTTTCAAGTCCGACCACCTCTGTGATCTCCATAGTTTTTCTTGATTTATCCCTCATTCTTGACAGATGAATGATAATATCCACGGCCGAAGCGATCTGTTGGCGGATAGCTTCCAGAGGAAGCCCGGCTTCTCCGCTCAGGACCATCGTTTCAAGTCGGCTCAGCATATCCCGTGCAGAATTGGCATGTCCCGTCGAAAGACTTCCATCATGTCCGGTATTCATCGCCTGAAGCATATCCAGGGCCTCCGCGCCACGAACTTCACCGACAACAATTCTCTCGGGTCTCATACGAAGTGATGACTTGATCAGGTCACGCATCGTGATCGCACCCGCTCCCGAAGAATTGGCGTTTCTCGTCTCCAGCCGTACCAGGTTCGGTATATTTCTGATCTGAAGCTCTGCCGAATCCTCGATAGTGATGACACGTTCATCGGAAGGGATATAGTTGGAAAGCGCATTCAGGAAAGTCGTCTTACCCGAACCGGTACCCCCGCTTATAAAGATATTGTATTTGGCCTTGACCAGTTTCTGCAGAAAATTCGCTGCTTCCGGTGTGATCGAACCATAATTGATCAGCTTCTGGATCGTCATGCCTTCTTCGGGGAAACGTCTGATCGTAACGATCGGCCCGTTCAGCGCGATCGGGTCGAGAACAACATTTACACGGGATCCGTCTTCAAGGCGTGTATCCACTATGGGATTACTTTCTGTGATAGAACGCCCCATATTCTGTACGAACTTCGTGATGATATTTCTCAGGTTATCCTGGCTTTCAAACGAGTCTTTGATCTGCTCAAGCTTACCGTTACGTTCGACGAAAATACTGTTGTAACCGTTTATCATAACCTCGGTAATAGATTTGTCTGTAATGATCTTGCCCAGGATGCCCAACCCTCTGATAGACTCAAATATCGTGTCTACAAGACTCTTCTTGGTCCTGAAATCAAGTGAAGAATAATACGCTGCGATCTCAGGTTCATCTGTACGAACCCGTGCCTGTCTTTCCGAAAAAACCTCCTCGATCCTTTCTTTCAGCTCATCATCATTAAGCTTGGAATAATTGGGATCCTCACTGACCAGCTCTCTGATCTTAACTATTTCTTCGGAAAAATAATCTTTCATAACATGCCTCTCCCGTTAATATGCTCTGTCCTATACAGCCTCGACGATTCCGTTACAGCTCTTGCCCGCGACAATCTCCAGGAACTGTACGGGATCGGGATTCTGCATCGCGGATATGACTCCGACGATCGGTATACCCATCCTGAGCTTACTTCCGCTGCCGTTACTGAAATTGATCATTCTGATCATCTTCTGTGCATAATTATTGATGATATGTACCTGGGATAAAAATGAAGACATCTTCATCTGGGAAATGTAATCGCATCTTTCTATCAGCAATATCTTGTCTGCCGCTTCAAAAATACGCTGTGACTGATTGTTGACAGATGTTCCCATATCGACGATCACATAGTCGAATAAACCGGAAGATGCAATGTTATCCAGTAATTCCGTAACTTCATCATCGCTTAGCGCATAAATATCATTGGGACTGTCGAAATGTTTAAGATAATAGAAATTCTCGCCTTTATCCAATAGAAGGCTCTTTAATCTCATGGTAAAATCGATATTATCACCTAAATGCATCGCCAGATCCGACATTCCGTGGTTGGATTCCTGCGGAAGATAATAACCCTCCGAAGAGATATCCTCAAAGCTCAGATAGAATGTCTTTTTACCGGTCGATGCATATTTTCTGGTAACTGCAAGAGCAATAGAAGTCACCCCGGCTCCGCCGATCGGTGAATATACCGCAATGATCTTGGCCTTATTCTGTCCGAGGATATTGCGTTTGTCAGGTGCAACGCTTGAATACAGCTCAAGCACCTGCTTATATATCCTGCTGACTCTCTGGAATTTGTTGACCTTGACAAAATCCCTGCAGGTATCGGGGATATCTTCGGTATCGTCCAGCAACATTATCGCCAGAGTGTTTTTTCCTATGTCAAACTGGCCTTCATATATCGAAGGATCAAAAAGAAAAACGTCGATCTTCTTATACCGCAGATCACTCTTTAAGGCTTCGACATCCGTATAGGTTGACAGTCTTACCTCTTCCTGCTGTCCAAGAGCCAAAGCGAACCTCTCAACATATTCATTATTGCTGTCGGCAATAGCTATGTGTAAAATCATTCTGCATCCCCCTGATCAAAAACAGTTCACATTCCGTGTTTTGGCGTTAAAAGAATTGATAACGGCATGATCGACACCAATGTCAATATTATCATTTTTTAACTTTTATTTCAACTTTGTTTATTTTTTTGGAGAATATTTATTCTACCTCATCGTACACTTTTCTGATGATCTTTTTCTTCTTATGCCTGAATATCACTTCCGATAAGATCAGCAGCAGACCGGAAACTCCGCACAGTGCATAACCGACTATTTCCATCATCTGACCCGACATAATAACCGCCTTTCCCCCGATCAAAGCCATCCATTCTCTGCAATATCCCTGTAGATCAGCTGCAGGTTCTGCATCTCCATATCCTGCTCCGACTGTTTTGTATAAGCTTCATCTGCTTTCAGGTAGCTGTCATAAAAAGCAGAATAATCTCTTGAGTCAACATCCTTTTCCGCCTCGATCTCCGCATAGGTAAACGCAAACAGCATGTAAACCCTGTAATTCCCCGGATAAAGACGATCCATGGTTTTCAGAGTGTTCAGCGCATCGACGTAATTCTTCTGTCTCCGGTAGATATTGCACATATTTTCATAGGTTGTACGTGTCGCGTATCCCATGTCAATGATCCCGTTCAGTGCCAGGATCGCCTGGTCGTTATACTTGGTATCTCCGGTAGTGACAAAAGCCTTGTCGCAATACTGTATCTGATTTTCGTATATCTGCAGTCTGTATTTCTGAGGCAGTTTCCGGGCCAGTTCGGTAAAGAGCGATGTTCTTGCATTATGTAATTCCTCAAGCCTCTGTATATCCTCTGAATTTTCCCGAATGATCGTCTCATAGGCCTGTCCGGCACCTATGCCCGCCCTGAAGATCACATAATCATCACTGCTCGTTGCGATACATTTCAAAAAGCAATCCAGTACAGTCTGAGAATCGGTTTCACCCGGAGTCCCGTTGCCGCCCGCGGATATAAGATTCTCCTTGAGTCCGATCTCGCCCTCCGTCAGTAACAGCAGATCATCCTCAACACCCATCTTGCGTGCATTTTCAAGAATTTCCCTGCTTTCCTTATACTTTCCGAGCGAAGAAAGGGAAATCGCATAATCCACATAAATATTGGCATTGGAACTGTCATATTCTACAGCCTTCTCAAATGACGAGGCTGCATCTTCAAAATACCCCAGCTGAAAATAGCAATTGCCAAGTATATAATACATGTTGGCTTTTACAGAAGGATCAAACGCGATCTTCGCATCCTGCAGCACATCAGTGACAAAGCCCGCACCCTCAGGATATCGTCCGTTCTCATACAGCCACAACGCCATTTGATAATAAGCGTCTTCCCTGTCCGGATACAGTGTGGTCGCCTTATCGAAAAACTCGTTTACTTCCCTGTCCGACTCAGTTTCTTCGGTTCCGTATGCCCCACGGTCGTCACCGTACTGTGTCGGGATCACAACCCGGTCGTTCGAAGCCCGTTTCTGTTCGATACTGTCGATCAGAAGCGAATATTCATTTTGACGTTCATTTTCTTTTGTAATTCTGCCCTCTCTTATGATTACGATACCGGCAACAATGGCTGCCACCAGAAGCACACGGAATATCGCGGTTCGAACCACAAGTCCGCGGTAGCCTTTATCCTTCTTGTATATCTGATCGATGGCTTTAAGCATCTCTCCGCCGGATTGGAATCTCCTGTTCGGATCTGTCTGCAGCGCCATGTTCAGAACATATAAAAACGCCTCGCTCGTACCTGAGCCAAGTACCGCAGGTTTCGTCCGGTCATAAACCATGCCGGTATACATACGGTAGATCGTCGCACCGGCACTGTATACATCCGACCTTTTATCGATCGGGATCTTCATCTGGATACCGGCTGCCCCGTTACTGTTCGCCTGAGGATTCGGCACTTTGGATCCGATTGCCTGTACTCCCGGATAAGCCTGTTGTGCCGGATGACCTCCCGTAACCTCCGTAAGATCCGGATCCGAAGGGTTTCTCACAACCTCCGTAGCATCGGGATCATACCCGCTCCGGGGAACTACTTCCGTTGCATCATCATACTGGTTGCGATTATTCATATTTGCCGAAGCAGGCCGGCTATTCCCCCCGGCTCTGTACGCTGCCGCCTCTTTGGCCTTCTTCACCTGCTCAAGGATCTTTTTGAACTCTTTTTCCTGTTCGGGCGCACCGTAACCGGGCGTATACCCTATGGTATACGCCTGTTTTCCGTCTGTTACTCCCGAGATATTAAAGTCGATCAGACACAGATTGCCATCCGGCGTGATCATTATATTATCAGGCTTGATATCTCCGTGTATTATCGGGATTTTGCGGGAATGGAGGTGATCAAGGGCCTGAAGCAGTTGTTTGGAGTATTTATATACTTCCTTCGTACTGAATTTGCGGCCTTTTTTTAACATGCTTCCGACAGATTCACCGTCTATGTAATCCATAACGGTGTATGAGACACCGTTTGCCGTAAAAAAGTCATAAACCTGCGGAAGATTCGGATGATGCAGGTTCTTGAGTATATCTACCTCAGCCCTGGCCTTATCCTCGCTGACCGCCAGCTTGGCTTCCTTAATGACGACCAACTTGCGCAGACGCTTATGAAATGCCTTAACAACCACTCCATAGCCGCCTTCGCCGAGACGCTCACCTATTTCGTAATCCCTGGCAAGCTCGGGGATACCGGTAAACACTGCCATAACCTATAATTCCTTTAAAATCTGTATTGGTATTTAACCTGGCAATACTGATAATAACAACTGTAGCTCAATAAGGATAACTGTTTTCATGTATGACAATCATCTTTGGTTTATTTCTTCTCCACCTTCACCTTGCAGGTATAGGTCTCGCCGTTTTCGCATGTCACCTTGATCGTGGCCGATCCCTTCTTCTTTCCGGTTACCTTGCCCGAAGATGACACCTTCGCCACGCTCTTCTTCGACGACTTGAACGAAACAACCTTGGTACCGGTCATTTTCAATTTGAAAGATTCGCCGACCTTGATCGTTTTGGATGTAACATTGAGCTTGGCGTCTTTCGTCTTCGAATCGTCCTTGGTCTTATCGGTCTTGGTATCTTTCCCGATGTCATATACCGAGAACGAGTACATAACAGGGAAGTCTTTCCACTCGGTGTCGGTGAAGACCGCCTTTACCGTGTACTCACCATTTTCAGTTATTGAATAAACATCTTCCGTATCGGAGGCTGCACTGCCCCAACCCTTATTAATATCCGTTACGGCTATGATCCCTGTTCTTAAATATGTCGTTCCAAGATGCGGAGTATAAGCTACTGTATCTGTATAACCATTGTTATCTTTGTTCTTAACAAGGCTGTGAGAGATTACGGCAGAATCCGGAAGGAAAAACATGAAAACAGTCCGTTCTCCGCTCATTCGATCTTTAAAATACAGAGTTCCCGCTTCTACATATCTCAATTCCTGTGCTGCATCATTACCGTGGGTTTCACTGATATAAGCGATTTTATTGGTCATAGATGCATTTTTAAACACCTCTATACCGTTATCCTTGTATAAATTATCCTTGGTAAAATAACGCGAAGAGAAAATAATCAACCAGCCTCTTTCGGGCACGCTGCAACTATAATAAGTTTCCTTATCTTCCTTTAACTTTGTATATACAATCCCATTATCGCTATCCTTATTG
>JAILIQ010000054.1 GCA_024695205.1 Lachnospiraceae bacterium | reverse complement strand
TTGCATGGATATTGATCTTCTTGGTACCCGGAGTCAGTTCGAAAACCTTCTCATAATCAGCAAATAATTGTTCAGGTGTCATCGCCTTGCCCGGATAGTTACCTGTCGTCTGGATACCTCCTGTCAGCGGACCGTCCTGATCAAAGCCCTTGACATCGTCAAGCTGCCAGCAATGCAGTGCTACAGGCACTTTCTTAAGTGTCTCGATCGCCTTGTCCGTATCAATTCCAAGTTTTGCGTATTTTTCCTTTGCTTCTGCGTAGCTCATACCTTCTCCTCCTGTGTTTTCTATTTTGTATTTTCTATTTTGTATTTTCTATGATGTGCCTTCTATTTTATTGTTTTCTACACATGTCGTTAGCAAATTTCTGGTTACCATATAAGTTAAAATTATTTCCGGTTTATGTCTTTCTACGGTCAGCAGTTTTTCCGATGGTTTAAGCCTTTTTTCTATGACTTATATTTTTTACTATAGTCTATGGTTTACGGTTTTCTATGGTTTACAATTTTCTATGGTTTACGGTTTTCTATGGTTTACAATTTTCTATGGTTTGCGGTCATCTATGATTTACAGTTTTCCGTATAGTTTATGGACTTCCATATCATATATATCAGCTCTCTCCATAAATCCTCAGATCGCATATTCCCGTATATCGAATGAATCAAATACCAGCTTCCTGGCTTCCTTCAGGCCCTTAATCTCTCTACCCGCGATCATCTGTACCAGCAGATTACCGATCGCGGTAGCTTCAGAAGGTCCGGCAAATACAGTCCTTTCGCAGGCCTTCGCCGTGATCCTGTTCAGATAATCCGCATTTGACCCGCCGCCGATCACGTGTATGCAGTCATAATGCTTTCCGGTCATTTCCTCTATCTCGCGAAGGGTTTCGGCGTAGCATGCAGCCAGGCTGTTATAGATGACCGCTGCGACCTGTGCGGGTGTTTCGGGTATCTGCTGCCCGCTCTCTCTGCAGGCTGCCTTAACTTCTTCGGTCATATTTGCGGGACTTAAGAACCGGCCGTCATTGGCGGGGATTATCGAACGGATCGTCTCCTTCGATGCAGCCTCGCACAGTTCGCCGTAGCTCATATCGGGCACCAGCTCGGCTTTTGCAGACTGGATCATCCACAATCCCATGATGTTTTTCAGATATCTTAATCTGTGCTCATATCCGCCTTCGTTTGTAAGATTTCTCTCCATGCTCTTGGCGGAAGTATCTGCCTTCATAAGCTCCGTTCCCATCAGTGACCAGGTTCCCGAGCTAATATACAGAACGTTATAATCGTCTGATTCTCCGGCAGGCACCGCAACCACAGCAGATCCGGTATCATGGGTTGCCGGAAGCACCACCTTGCAGTTAAAACCGACTTCATCGGCGATCTCCTTTTTAAGATCTCCAAGAACCGTACCCGGTTCAGCTATTTTCGTAAATAAATGCTTCGGGATCCCGACTCTTTCGATCAGTTCAAGATCCCAGTCATATTTTCCGGGATCAAGCAGCTGTGTGGTCGAGGCATTTGTGTATTCGGTAACCGCGCATCCCGTGAGCAGATAGTGGAAATAATCGGGGATCATCAGCATCATTTCAGCCTTTTCAAGACTCTCCGGTTCTTCCTTAAGCGCCGCCGCAAGCTGATAGATCGTGTTAAAAGGCTGTTTCTGTATTCCGGTCCTTGCATACAGTTCGTCAAGCGGAATACGCTCATAAACCTCTTTGCCGATATTTTCGGTCCGGCTGTCGCGATACCCGTATACAGGACTTACAAGTTCGCCATCCTTGCCGATCAGCGCATAATCGACAGCCCACGTATCTATCCCCATGCTTGCCGGGATCTTCCCGATTTCGGCACATTTTTTCATGCCCGCCAGGATATGCTTAAAAAGCGCCTCTGTATCCCAGTATTTGTGACCGTCTTTTTCGATCATCCCGTTCGGAAACCTGTATATCTCCTCAACGGTCATCTTTCCGTTCTCTATGCTTCCGAGAATATGGCGCCCGCTTGAAGCACCGATATCCACTGCAAGGTAATGATTCATCCGCACCTCCGTGATCCCGTTATTTTACCGCATTAACTGCGGATCATCCGCAGCCGTTGCTGCATTGATCAACTGCTCCGGAGCTCTGTTACGTCACCGATCCGCTACGTCACTGATCTGTTACGTCACCGATCCGTTACTGAATTCACTTCATTTCCAGAAATTCCATCACCATGATCGCGTTCAGGCAGAACTGAGCCGCATGGTTGGTCGAGATCCAGGGAATCTCGGCAAGTTCGCCGTTATTGCCGGCATCCTTTACTGTATGTGCCACAAAGCCTTCCGAGTCACAATCCTTGTATTGGGCATCAAGCAAAGTTTTTATCACTCTTTCGGCCAGCTCTTTATCCTTAAGTCTTGCTGCGCCATACGCTCCTATCCCGCATGCAAACATCGGGATCGTAAACTGTCTGTCGCCTATCAGTCCGTTCGATTCCTTCTGCTTTTCATCATCGGGCAGGAAATAGAATCTTCCGTACTGAGCCAGCATATCGCGCCATTCATCGTCATCGAGCAGATCCGCCATCTCTGTCCAGATCTGCGGGGCACCCATGCAGATCTGAAGATGAGTCCCTCCCGTGGTACGTTCCCCAATATATCTTAAATGCAGTGTTTTCGGATTAAACTCAAAATCAGGTCCCGAAACAAGCTTTAACGGTGCATTTTCAATATCTTCCGTACCAACCATGATCTTGTCGCGGTACTTTGTATCTCCTGTCCTCTCCCACTGCGTCATCCAGTTTGAACACAGTGAAGACCAGTCAGGCCCGCTCCTTGCATGAGAAGGCTCGACCATCGCTTCCTTCGGATAAAAATCACCGAGCGGATCGCGGTTTAAGAAGGTCTCCTCATTGTCCTTAAGTTCGTCAAATATATCTTCAAGCCGCCTGTCACCTGTCAGGTAATAATAAAACCTGTGGTGTCCGGCCATCGCGATACGTGCTTCCTTGCACGGGCAGCCCCAGTGGATAACATTGTGGCGCGAACCCATGCCCTTGTATTTGCCGATATGATAGACATCGACCTCTGATGTATGGCGTGTCAGCTTCTCCGCAAGCCTGAATACATCGGCTCTTCCGGTCCTCATGAAGTAATACCACAGCCACAGTGTCGGTACGAGCTCGGTATTGTCCCACGCGTAACCACCCACATCATAGCGCCATACATGCCTGTCCGGATCGTAGGTATGCATGAAATCGCCCTAGTTGAACATTCCGTACCATTTGCGCTGCTCAACTTCATTTTTATAAAATTCAAAGCAGCGTGCCAGATCCTTCTCAAGCTTCTTCTGCAGATCTGTTCCGTTTTGGTCTCCCGGCATTTCGGACTGCAGCGCAGGATCGATCCCTGCAGCTTCCGCATCCTTTACGAGCGACCAGTAGCCGAATGCACGCAGATCATGGTAATACTCCGGATCGCCGACAAACAGTGTTGTCGTGTTGACGTCCGAGGCATACTGCAGAAGCTCTGCGTCTGTTACACATATCCTGTATATTTGATCGCTGTGTCCGCCACCGGCTTTCTCTCCCGGGACCATGCCCGGCTGCGTGAATTTCACACTCAGCTCATTCGTACATGCGATACCGTACGGATCCGCGCCCTTATAATCATAGCCTTCATAGCAGACCTGATTATATCCGCGTCTTGCATAATGTCTGAAATCAAACGGTCTTGCTTCGGGTGACCACAGATGCATGCGGACAGTTATATTGTCCCGGGTCAGCCCTTCGATCGTAAATCCCGAAGGGTATTTTTCCCAGAAATCCCTTATCGCAAACATGACTCCGCCTGCAGTGGTTCCCACAAATGCGGCACCCTTGGCCCTGTTTCCGTTCAAAGCGTCAATATAGCACAGATCGTCGCCTTCAAGCTTTTTTCTGATCTCAAAATGAGAATCGCTGTCCTGGCACAGATCATAAGTATCCCAGAAAGGTATGTCCTCCATGATCTTATTGACTGCGGCAAGCTCATCTCCTTCGGGCTTGAGCAGTTCTCCTCTCATCTGCGCCGCATGCAGATCCTTCGGCACGCGGGGCCGCCAGCTGATCATTGTCATCGCCGACTCATGGAAGGTTCCGTGATCGGTCGCAAATTTGATGTGCCTGTTGTACATTTCACCGCATGCAGGCATCTCAAACACCACCGAAAGGGCTTTCAGATAGTCCTTCTCCGGCTCTCCGTCGTAAATAAATGTATGGGTAAACTTTAATTCCCTGCTGTTATAAAAAACCTTAAGCCTTATTACAAAGCGAAATCTTTCTACACCTGTCTTATCGATATGAGTTCCGTCAAATCTGAAGGCACACATCAACGGTCCTTCTTCCTCAACCGTCACATTGTCGATGCGGCCTGAAAAATGTCTCTCCTCCCATGCGGGATTCCCATTGATGCAGGTCGGACCGGTAAGGACAAGGTCAGGCCGGAATCTGCGGGCAACCGTCCGAAGATCCGCCGAACCTTTACTGTTCTGCCCTGCTGCGTTTGTGCATTCTGAAGAATCCAGATGTTCCGAGGCATTCGGACACTCAGGAGTATCTGATACCGCATCATGTATGGTATCCCCGTTATATTCAAAAACTTCGGATATAAGGCAGTCACCGGAAAACGGTATCTTTATTATCAATTGTCCGTTCAAGATGCAGAAGCCGTCATCCTGCTTTGTAAGCCGCATTCCCTCTGTCGTTCCGGAATGCACTCCGGGCTTACCTGTCGTTCCGCTTTCCACAGCACACTTATCAACCGTTCCGCCTTCATCAGCACACTCAACCGCCGTTCCGCCTTCCGAAGCCGGAACCCGGTCCGCATCAAGCGCATCCAAAGGCAAAACAATGATATCATTGCCGCATTTTAACGAATCTGCGGTGTGTGCGGTCCATTTGACCGAACCGTCGGGCCAGAGGGCCGTTATTCTTGATTGAATGGGAATACTCTCGCCATCGGAATTTCTACAAACGTAGTCGGATTTTTGATCACAAATACCCTTCTCCCACATACAGCCGAAAGTCGTATATCCTGTATTCCCCATTAATCTGTGTAATTTCATGTTCAAACCCCGTAATCTGAAAATGATATCTTTTTACTGTTCTATTGTCACATTAAGTCTTACGACCTCGCCCTTCCAGAAAAGGTCATCGTTTCTGCGGAATCCGTCCGCGCCTTTATATTCGATTCCCAGGGAAGCTGCCGTGATCAGCAGCGGTTCCGTTGCGGTCCTCCTGTAATAGCCTGTTTTTTCCTCATACCATCTCGTTGCAGTTCCCATGGAATATGTTGAATAAACAGTAAATACAAGCTCATCGGCATGTTCGCAAATAAGATCCGAATACTGTGTCTCAAATCCGTTCTTCCATTCACCGCCAAACTCTCTGCCGTTGACCTTAATCCCGTATTTTCTGATCACACCGGGAAAGTCCCTGTCATTCTGGATCGGAAGTACATAGAGTCTTTCAATATCAACCGGTTTGTTAAGCTTTATCCTGAAGCTTACAGGAAACTCCTCAGGCTCGTATCTGAAAGGAATGTTGGGATTGATATCCGTGAGCTTCTCAAGTTCTTTCGAAAGATCCCTGTTCTTAGGATCCGTCTCATCCCCTGATCCGGTTTTATCCTTCTCATTCCCCGCCCGGTTCGGACAGCCGGTCTTGTCATTCCCTCCGGTCAGCTCCACACTGTCGATGATATCCATCCCTCTGTACAGGGGTTTCAGATGCCTGCAGACATCATCCCATTTTATCTCCTGCTCCGGATCAAATTCTTCTGATCCTGCATAGCAAATGAGCGCATTTTTAAGTGTTGCGGCCGCTGGCCTTTCGGCATATCCGCCCTCAAGATCTGCAGAGCAGAATAAGAGTTTTCCGCATCCGACGCGTCCTTCAAATATAAGCGATAACGGGAAATTACGGTTCCAGTCATCAACAACGCGTACAATATTGGCGTGATCGGGATTGAAATTCAGTCCTCTTGCATGTTCAAGGATATCCTCCCATTCCCATCCTCCGGCTTTTCCGGTCGGAAAATGCTTAAATATCGGGTTGTCCGTATCAACAATGATCCCAAGAGGTCTTGACCAGGACGGCCCCATCTGGGCATTCCAGAATATATTTCGGATCCCGGACGGAGGACACTCAAAATCCATATCCGACAGGTATGGACTGAATACTACTGTTTTGCCCAGATCAAGCAGTTTCTTTGCTTCTTCCGGAGTCCGCACATAATATACCTTATCTTCTGATTTACCGGCATCACCTGGATCCGTCCTGCATTTCTCTTCCGCGAATACCGTCAGATCCCAATAATTTACGGAACGGCAGTTGTTATCCTTATCAATTAATGAAGCTGTGAGCAGCGCCCCGGTACTCTTACATATAAGCGAAAGATCCGCTTCAAAGCTTCCTGCAAATGTATTCTGCCCGGCAAGAGTGTCTGCGATCTCAAAAATACCGCTGAACACCTGCTTCCGGTCTCCCGACCTTGAAGCTCCGCCGCATCCTGCGGCATAAGCTGCGTCAATGAGCTGTTCTCGCTCATCTTCATCGTCATATGCACAGATGTTCAACTCCAGGCGCGCATCGCAAATATCCGCTCCGCTGAAGTTACATATCTCAAATGAAGCCTTCAGTTTGTCTGTGTTCTTATATACATAGCCGTCGATCCTTGAAAGGATCTCCAGCGGAGAATTAAAAGTCTTAAATTCTACAGGTGTAGCATATCCCTTGTTGTCCAGAAACGCATCCAGGATCCCAACCTGCGCAGTACCCTGGCCCGGATAATCATGCAGATCAAGATACTCAAAGCCTGTGATCTCCCTGGTCCTGAAATTCGCCTCAAAGTCTTCCTTAAGAAGCCTTAGCTGTGCTCTTCCCGAGGCATATACAAATTCTTTGTTATATTTCAGAACACCGTTCTCTGCGGCATTATCCCTGAATATCTCGTAATTACCGCCTCTGATGCCACCGGTAAACTTGTCGATCACGCCAAAATCAGGATATGCGCACCACTGTCCCATCTCATGCGCAAGTACGGGCAATCTGCAGCCCTCAAGGGAAGGTGTATAGTCCCTGCCCCTCCAGCCCCAGCGGTTTCGTATCATTCCACCGTGTATCGGACCATAAGCCGACCGGTGAAAATATATATAATCAGTGCCGGTAATCTCCGCCGGCGGAACGTCATAAAACCATCCCGACTGTGCTGTAAACAGCCTGCGGCCTTCGTACCCGAGCTCTTTATTTATCTGTTTTGCCAGAACGACCCATTTTTTAAGAGGCTCGTACCACTGTCCGCCGGGCTCGTTGGTAGGCGAGAGCATGATAAATGACGGATGATGACCGAACCATTCGAGGATCTTACGGGTCTCCTTCATCAGAACGTCGAACATTCCGCAATCTTCAGGATCAAATACATTCCACATTCCGCATTCAGCCTGCAGGAACACCCCCGCTTCATCGGCTGCGGCAAATGCAGCCTCGGGAGGACAGAACGAATGGAAACGTATAAAATTAAATCCCCATTCCTTAACTGTATTCATGAGCCGGTCCCAATACGGCCTTTCATAAGGCGGATACAAAGTTTCATGGAATCCGCCCCCGAAATGGGTTCCGCGCATGTATTCGGCTTTTTTGTTTACAACTATATTTCTTCCGACAACCTCAACACTGACGGGATGCTTCGCAGCATATATCTTTCTGTCCGAAATGAGCTTTTCTTTTTCGGCTGCCCCGATCAGCCCGATCCTTCCCGCCATACCGTTCCAGCCTGCCTCAAGACAGTCCGAAACCGAATGTGCGTCGGGACGGTATGGATAGAGCATTGAGTTGTCGACCGTAACCTTTATATGATGAGTGCCGGCTGCGAGCATCACAGGTCCGAACAGGAACGGAGCACACAGGGATTCATCCTCTCCGATGAACTTTCCGTCGATTTCAACACTGACACGCCATTTTGTAAGTTCTATAAACAGGTACCATTCCCGCTTTATATTACTCTCCATAGCAGCAATATTGAAGGAATCCCCGCATTCTTCCGGACCATTGTTACTGCCTTCTTTCAAGCCTTCGTTGCGGTCTGTTTCCGGGCCATTGTCACAATCTGCTCCTGCGCCGTCGTTATCACCTGCTCCTGCGCCGTCTGTCACAAAATCCCGCTCATATACGGCTTTTCCGGCATAGTAAGTCTTCGGCTGTGACAGAAAAGGCACCTTAAAATCCTCTCCGGTACCGCTTTTGTATTCCTCACGCTCATACCAGAACGGGTTATAAAGACCCGAGAACCATTCGGTGTCTCTGCTTATTTTTTCGCCAAGTCCGGCTCCGCCCACCGTTCCGGGCAGATCGATCATTTTTCCCGTACCGGCGCCGTCACCGGCAGGACCGTTTAAATATACTTTCCACTCACCCGACAGAGAGATCATCAGTTACCCCTTTCACAGCTCAACGAGCTCGGCGCCCTCGGTTATCGCATTTTCCACCTTCATCAGGTCAGCGATCGCATCTTCTTCACGCTCATAGACGCTTATTACTTCCCAGCATGAGATCCTGGTCTGTACGGCCAGTCCCCATCCACGGGCAGTCTCGTTACCGCCGTTTTTTTCCGTACTTTGAACTCTCAGTCCGCCGTAGCAGTTGAGGAGCTTTTTCTTATCGGGAGCGAGAACTCTGGTCCTGTGGCGTGACTGGACTACAGTACCGTCATTTAAGATGAACTGGTGAGCCTCAAGATACTCTTCTATTCCTTCTGCAAAGAATTCGCTTATGGAATCATTGATCGCCTCGTCGATCCTCTCTTCAAGCCTGTCCGCGATCTCCTCGGAAATATCGTCAAGAAGCGCTTCATCAAGCTTATCCTCGATCAGACCGGTCAGTTCCTCTGCCAGATCCTCTTTTACCGAATCGAGTGCATCTTCAACCGCTTCAAGGATCTCATCTCTTAATTCATCATCCATCCCGCTCTCTCCTTTATACCATCATAAATATGATAACATTCCGCGCCTCAATAATCCTTTCGCACCACCTAAAATACTGTGCAATAACGACCAAATTTATATTTCCGGCATGATACCGCAGGGTCCGGCTTTTACAGTTTATCCTCTCAGTTTATCCAGTATATCCTGATATTTCATATGTCCCTTCCCGGCCAGAGCACCCGGGAGCCTGCCTATTCCGAACAGGCGGTGATACATCATGCTCTTGCGCAGATGCTCGTATTCCTTCTCCATTTCCGCTCGTTTCTCATCAATACGGTCTTTTTCCCGTTCCACGGATTCAAGAAATTCTTTTTTGTGGCGTTCTGCCTTTTGCTGCTCTTCCCCTATCTTTTCAACGGTTTTTATGGTTCCTTCGCCTATGATCTCCGACATGCCGTCGCTTATCTTTCTTATGGCCGCTTCTATCTCACGCATCTTTTCAAGCCTGCGGTTGAATTTAAGCACCGTCAGCACGGTGATCACTATGTCCAGCAGAAATACAACATACATAACCGCCAGCATCAGCCATCCAGCATATTTCGGGATCCGATCGACAAAATTCCTGAATACCGGCTGTACAACGCGCAGTACAAACGCTATCGCGAGGCCCCATATAATACTGAATTCCAGACATATATAGCCGTTCAGGTTGAATTTCATTTCACTGTAATCCCACCATCTGGCGTGGAACAGCTTGTCAAGTACGAAACCGGCGATCAGTTCGATAAGTGTCGCAAATATGATACCTATGACGAACAATCCCGCGGTACTTGCATTTTCCAGCTCCGTCTCAAATCCGAATAGTTTTCCGTCTATATAGACCACCGCAAGAACCATCAGTACTCCCGATCCGTAGACCGGGCACAGCGGGCCGTTTAAGAACCCTCTGTTTACGACTTTTCCAAGTGTTACAGCATGGAAAGCAACTTCGATCACCCATCCGAGAACCGAATAGATCATAAAAAACCAGAGCATCTGATAAACTGTCATTCCAAAGATCATTTGCCGTCTGAGACCTCCGCAATAAATCTTTTCACAACAAATCCATACCTGAATATGTCAAAATTTTAAAAAATATGTGCAAAAACAACCATATTGTGTTAAAATGAAAAATGATAAATAAAAATCATACGCTGCCCGTAACAACCGCAGCATGGAGATAAAAATGCCCAAGCAAAAGAATCCGATCATAGAATACCGAGATTATGAACTCCCCATAGGCTTTCCCGTGATCCTTTTAAGCGGCGAAAACTGGCATATTTCCGATAAGCGTTCCGGAAGACTGCATTTTCATAACTGCACGGAGATCGGCATCTGTCATACCGACAGCGGCTTTATGGAATTCGACGGGGAAAAGCATGCCTTTCGCGCCGGTGACATTACATTTATGTCGAGGCACGTTCCCCATACCACGTATTCTTCTCCCGGTGAGTCGAGTCTGTGGAGTTATCTGTTCTTCGACCCTTATGAGCTGCTCATGAGGTATTTTAATGATGCGTTCCCCCATGCCGAACTGTGCCGCGAAATGCTTGAAAACAGCCGTATGATCATGTCTGGCGCAGATCATCCCGATATCGACAGCACCGTAAAACAGATCATAAAAGAACTTCAGGAAAAGCCTCTTAATTACCAGTTCTCGGTAACCGGACTGTTCCTTTCCCTTATCATGCAGTTTCTGAGGGTCTATAATGCCGATAAGAAGCTTCATCCTCAGAGTAAAAACCAGGATAATATCCCTTCGCAGCTCATACCCGAGACGGGTGTCAAAGATTCCGATCTGAAGCTGAAAAACACTCTGATCATCGCTCCGGCGCTGTATTATATCCGTACAAATTACTGGCAGGATTTCTCCGTCGAAATGCTTGCGGATCTGTGCCACTTAAGCCTTACCCATTTCAGAAGGGTATTTCAGGAAATAATGCAGACCAACCCGCTTGATTACCTGAACACGACCAGGATCCAGGAAGCCTGTACCCTCCTTCGCATGACCGAAGATTCGATACTCTCTGTTTCGGAAAGGGTCGGGTTCAGCTCCATTTCAAGCTTCAACAGGCATTTTATGGCCATTATGAACGTTACGCCTTCGGATTACCGCAAGGATATCTCCAAGGCCGAAAAATCCTCGATCCTTAAGTATGCCGGCTGGATGCAGGCGCAGGTACCGAAGGACTAAATGCATAAGACAGGGGACGGTTCTCTGTTTTATTCTGTCTTGTTTTCTGTTTTACCTTTTTTCCTGTTTTTCTCAACGTACATTTCTCTGTCAGCCTCCTCTATTGCGGCATCCAGTGTCAAGGGGTTCTGCGGAGTCGAGATCGCAAATCCAAGACTCATTCCGAGCGCATACGGCAGCTTCTGTTTGCATACAGCAGCTTTAAGACGCTCATTTATAGCATTTTCAAGCCCGATCCAATAAGATCCTTCTGATTCTTTCGATAGTATGAGGAACTCGTCTCCGCCGTATCTGGCTACGAAATCTTCCTTACCGGCAGCTTCTGTTATCGCATTTGCCAGGTTGCATATAGCATTGTTTCCTGCCAGATGCCCGTAAGTATCATTTATCAGTTTTAATCCGTCCATATCTATCAAGCCGACAGAATAAAGGTTATCTGCGGCAAATTGAGGAGCGAATTTCACGAGACCGTGTCTGTTATGCAGATTGGTCATCTGATCCCTCATATGCAGTTCCTCGAGGGCTTTTACATTGCTTCTTAAGATCATCTGCCGGTGAAGGTTTGCAATATTGCTTCCGAGACTGTCGTGACAGATCCGGTAATTGTACACATTGATCGGAGTATAGTCATTTTGGATGACCATATATCCGAAATCCCTGTTTTTGTAATGTACGGGATATATGATCAGCATATCGCCTGCTCCGGGTTTTACGGGAACGATATCCTCTGCCGGAAAATCCGTATCACCGGCAAATACCGTTCCTCCCTGTGTTCTGCCTGCGATGACCCTCATAACGTCCTCATAAGGAGGATCGGAGCTTGTCTTGGTATCGGCTTTGTCACTCATGATATAGTCGATATCACTCTCATTGAAGCAGCAGTAATAGCCCGAAATGCCAAGTCCGCTCATCATCCTGTCTATGCTTCCGCTCAGCTGTCCGATGGTTTCAACCGTCTCCAGCATATCGCTGAACCGCATGGTGCTGCTGATCTGGCTTGCGGCTTCAACCTTATTGTAAATGATATTCTGGTATACACCTGCCGTATCGTCTTCGTAAGACAGCTGGTATTCACAGCCGCAGCTTCTTCTGTAGATCGGTCTGCTCTTGTAAAAAGTTACCGCCGGAACACTCTCACCGTTTATCAGCTTTATCAGTAAATCGCATGCCTTCCTGGCAGCTGCCGAGTCCATGCGGTCAATACCTGTGATATCCGGACGGAATGCCATGCTGTTGCTGCTGTGGTTCAGTGAACAGATCCTCACATCCCGCGGAACCTTCATTCCCCGGCTCTCGATCTCCATAATAAGTCCGATCGCACAGACATCATGCACGCAGATAACGGCGTCACAATCCTTCATAACGCCTCTTCTGTCATAAATATCGTATATCTGCCTGCCGATCTGGATGCCCACCAGACTGCTCAAAATACGTTTTTCGTTCAATGGGATCCCATATGTCCCCAGCACTTCGTTGTAGGTTGTCTCGGCCATATCCGAAATGCTTTTGTTGCCTTCGTTCAGCACCAGATTGATCCGTCTGCACCCGTGCTTCTCCACGAGATGTTCCATAAGTTCATAGACAGCGTCTCTTGCATCAAGGTGTACTGCCGGAATCCCGGGAACGTCTATATTTATTGTAACTGTCGGAACCCCTCTTCTTTTCAGTTTTTCCGCAAGCATACACACCAGTTTGTTGCTTCCGATATTAGATTCGATTAAACAGCCATCCAGTTCCATGCGGTCGAGCAGGCTATAGTTGGCCGGTTCACCGTGCAGATAATCGGTATCATCCTGATCCGTAAAAACGCCGTAATTCGTCAGCACATACAGGACACATCCACCTGTTTTTTTAAGCTCCGAGTGGACGGCTGTGACTATATTGCGGTGTCTTTCATTGTTTGACGCACAGATGATCAATGCGATCTTTTTCAGCACTTTCTTATCTTTTTCCATACTCAGATACCCGATACATACACCTGATCAGCATTTTCATAAACACATACAACATTTGCCTGTACCATATACGGAACAGACTGTATTTTCAACTCTGAAAAAAGCGACGAGCGAACAATCCTGCCTGTGCAGCAGCAAGTCCTATGCAAGAATATCCCTGAAATCCATATCCGAAGCATAGTAAAATGAAGTGTAGCACGGCTGGTTATAAACGTTATTCTGCCATGCGACTCCGCAGCGGTACATGGGATCGTGCAGCAGCGTAAATAATTTATGATCGGTAATCTCCGTATTTATATAAATCCGGACTGCCGAGCTGTCCTCTGTCCTGAGTACGATCTCTTCCCTGAAATCACCGAAAATATCGGCTATCAGGCAGGGATTGCCTTTCGTACCGTTATTGGTAGCACATCCCTTCGGTTCAAGCATGATCCCGTGAGTATTGTCACCTATGATCCCTACATGCTTTCCGCCGACATAGTCCACTCCGTCAACCACCTGAGTGCTCAGATCCGCTGCCCACTTGATATTGGCATTGGTACCGAGCAGTTTCGCATCAAGCACATTCCCGTGGCAGTCCTGTATCTTTCCGACCCATACCTGAAGACCTCTTACCCCGGGTACGACATCTCCGATCATACATCTGCCAAGGTCGCGGTCGGCAGGCTCACCGAACAGGACCTTACCTGTACGGGCATCTCTTAATGCATATCCGTAAGGAACACCCGAGGCTCCCTCAAATACATTGAATATCTGGAATCCCGGCCAGTCCGGATCAATCCTTGCGACATGCATCGAATCTCCGTGTCCGAGCTTGACTTCTCTGCCGTCGGGCATTTTATCGGTACTGGAGTAAAGCACGCTTCCGTCATTATCTATCGTGCAGGCGCCGTAGATTATCTCGTCACAGCCGTCCCCGTCAACATCCGCTACCGCGAGACTGTGATCTCCCTGTCCCGTAATGCAGCCGTATACAGGATCGGTACCGTTTACATCACTGTGGGAACCGAAAGGATTGCTGATCGGCACATGTCCCGAATCAACCTTAAAATACAGTTCATGCTTACCGTTCACAAATCTGTATGCCGTGATCGTGCTTCTTGTATAATAGCCTCTGCAGATAAGCAGGAAGGGATGTTCCCCGTCAAGATAGCCGACACCCGACTGGAAACGGTCCACTCTGTTGCAGGGCTCCATGCGTCTCCAGACGTAATCGCCCCACATAAGGCCGTCATCGCCTCTGGGTACCGGAAAGAATATCGTCTCAAGCTCCTCGCCCGTTCCCGCGAACATCGTCAGATATTCAGGACCCTCGTAAATAAAGCCCTCAAACTCACGCAGTTTATTCTTCCCATCGCGCTTCGGCGCAAATTCATCCATGAAATAATCTGTAAGTTCGCATGCATCTTCTCTTGAGAGAGGATATTCATATTTTTTATCAATACCGAAGCATTCCTCAAGCGTATCGGGCCAGTGCCCCGCCTTGACCTCTTCATGTTCGCGCCAGTTCATAAAACGGTTTACGGTATACTCATAAAAATCCTGTGCCGAGCAGACATAATTGTCTTCATGTGTTGCCCTGCGCTCGACTGCAAATGCATTTTCTTCCGAAGTATCCTCTCCCGGAACTGTTACATCCGATACCCTTGTTTTAGTAGCATACGGTTCCGTACAGTTATCGCATACCGTATCACCGAATCTGTTTACCTTATATTTCCCGCCATCGGGCAAGGTTATATATTTCTCGGAAATGACGTTTCCGTCATCGCCGTATATTGTCATCTTCGTTCCGGGTGCGGTCTTGACCGACATTTCGGCCTTTCCGTCACCGTCAAAATCATAGACCATAAACTGTGTATAATGCGCACCCGCACGGATATTTACACCCATATCAAGGCGCCACAGCAATCTTCCGTCAAGCTTGTAGCAATCAATATAGCATTTCCCGGTATATCCTCTGTGGGAAACATCATGTGAATTGGACGGATCCCATTTTACAAAATATTCGAGCTCGCCGTCTCCGTCCACATCGCCGATGCTCATATCATTTGCGGAATATGTAAATTCCTCTCCCGCGGGAGTTACTCCTCCTTCGGGTTTTTTAAGAGGTATCTCAAGATAATTCTTTCCCCCCTTGATAACCTCTGCAGTCTCAGACTTTTGACCCTCGAATCTTCCGTCGGGGCATTTTGTGAAACTCCCTGCAGCGTCCGCAGCTTCATCACAGACAGGAGCCACGCAGTACGTATCTCCTTCTTTTCCTTCCTTATCGAGATAATTCGTCGAATCGGTCACTAGCGCAATAGCCTCACCGTTTCTGTACAGTCTGTAATCGGTACCCGTTAGACGCTCTTTTACAGCACCTTTTGCCTCTTCCCTGAACATTCTCCACGCAACAAATATGCCTTCGCCTGTATTTACGGCAACAAGACCCCGATTAAGCTTTTCAAGCTGTGCCATGATCCAAACCTCCCGATATTACATGCCTTTATCTGTGTTTTTCGTTTTTTATAAAAGGGCAGCATACATACAATGCATACTGCCCTCCATTTCACATTATTTTATACTGTGGTCAAACAGTTACCCATCTTACGTGAAACGCAGTACATTTCCGCAGATCGTCTTATTTGCTTGCCTTGTAAAGGTCATTCATTTCCTTGGTAACCTGATCTCCGCCACCCTGCTTCCAGGTCTTGATAGCTTCGTTAAGACCGCTCTCGTCGATCTCGCCAACGATGAATGCAAGCTGTGCATCAGCAATGATCTTGTCAAGGTCTGCACCCTGAGTTACATAGGTATCCGAAGTAAAGCTTGCACCGTAGTTAGGTACGCAGTACTGGATATCCTCAGCATAGAGTTCCTGCTCAAGAATAGTGATAGCTGATGTGTAAAGGTTACGATCAACAGGACGTGCATTTGCAGGTGCTGTGAAGTAAGGGATAACCTGGTTGAAACCAAAGTTGTACTTGGTCGAACCAACGCCGTTTGCTTCAAGCTCTTCAGCGGTGAACAGCTCTACATAGCCTTCATCGTTGATCCTGTAGGTCTCGCCTTCCCAGCCATACTCAATGAGGTTGAGCATCTCGCCGTCGTTAATGTCATTAAGGAATCCAAGAACACGACGAAGCTGATCTTCTGTCTTGATGTTCTTTGTGGAAATAGCGATCATGTTGTTCATACCGGTTGTAGGATAGCAAAGAGGTCCCTTGCCTGTATCAACATAACCCTGAAGTGTGTAAATAGGCTCATCTGCTGTTGAAAGTCCGTTATCCTCGAAGTAGGTCTCAACCTTTCTCTGATCGTCAAGAACCTGTACGCCGCAGCCTGCAAGACTCTGTCTTAACAGCTGGTCTCTTGCCTTACCGGGATCAACCTCACGGAAATCAGGGATACCGTTTGCGCCGTTGTTGATAACGCCTTCTGAATAGAGCTCACGGAAAGCCTTAAGAGCATTCTTGTACTCTTCGGTCTCTGCCTTGTAGATAAGGTTGCCGCTTGCGTCAAGACCCCACTCATTGGGAACGCCAAACCAGGTCATCATGATGTTGAATACGCCGCCCCAGTTATCAAGACCAAGACCAACGGTATCGTCAACACCGTTTCCGTCAGGATCGTTGTAAGTGAATGCGTAAAGCATAGCTTCGAAATCTTCCCAAGTTGTGGGCTCTGCAAGGCCAAGGTTGTTCAGCCAGTCAAGACGGTATCCGAGACCGTTACGAGCCAGTGTTCTTGAACGGGGAAGTCCGTACATCTTACCGTTGTAAGAAGCATTCTGTCTTGTTGCCTCAGGAATGGTTGCAAGGTTGTCAAACTCATCAATGTAGGGAGCAAGATCCCAGAAGAGTCCGTTCTCTGCAGCATCAAGGAAAGCAGCGTTCTTACCGACTACGAGAACATCGGCTACATCGCCTGTAGCGATCTTAAGTCCGAGGTGCTCATCATCATAGTATGTAGCCTGTGCAAGCCACTCCCATGTGATATTGGTATTGGTATAAGCCTGGATACCATCGATCAGCTTCTGATAATACTGCATCTCAACATCATTTGTTCCGTCTGCCACATGCTCATTGTCACTGGGAAGTGAAACGCTGATAGCAAGAGGAGGAAGTACTTCCGCTGTAGGCTCGGGAGTAGTTTCGGGTGTCTTGTTGCCGTCGTCGGTCTTATTGCCGTCGTCGGTCTTTTGCTCTGCCTTGGTAGGCTGTGCAGCTTCCTGTGTAGGAGCATTGGTAGGATTCTCTGATCCTGTGTCCTTTGTACATGCTGCAAGGCTTAAGATCATGGCAAGCGCGAGCAGTACAGCTACGGTCTTTCTCAATTTCTTCATTTTACGCCTCCTGTAAAATAGTTTGGTTTTGATGGCCATGTCTTACAGATCTCCCCCTTGAAGACTGCACGGCACTTTTATTGTGCCACACGGTCTGCCGTACGGTTGCCGGAAAGTTGCGCCTTTCCGGTATTCCAACCGGTTTCCGGCGATCTGTGATATTAGACACAGACATCTGCATCATTTATTTAACGAATACATCCGGTTTGAAAGACTGAATACCGTTTCCTTAAAGAACCTTCTTCAGATACCCGGTCCTCCGTAATGGGATATATCCGAAAAATACATTTTACTTAAAGATTCATCATTCTCCGGTGATACCGGAACGTTCAATACCCTGCATGAACTGTCTCTGGGCAAATGCGAAGAACAGCAGTACCGGAGCACTGATTATTGCCGCACCGGCCATAACGACCGCATTGTTCAGCGTGTCTTCGCCGTCTTCAAGTCCCAACTGTCTCAGCATCTCCTGCTGTTGATCGGGAAGAGCGTTGGTCGCTTCGATGATCAGCCTGATCCTGGGCGGCAGGAACTGCTTGGTCGGGCTGCTGATATAGATACCCGGCTCATAGGCATCATTCCAGTGCCATACTACCGCAAGTACAAGTGCAACAACTATGGTAGCGCGGGCAAGCGGGAAAACTATCTTCCAATAGGTTTTCATAAATCCGCAGCCGTCGATCCTTGCCGCTTCCTCAAGGCTCTTAGGAACCGTCAGGAAGAACTGTCTGAACAGGAAGATATACAGCGCGCCTCTGAGTCCGAATCCAAAGAATGCCGGAACCGTAAGAGGCAGGAAAGTATTCAGCCATTTCAGGTTCGAATAGGTCAGGTACGAGGGGATTATCAGGGTCTGTGTGGGAACTATGAACGCCAGTATGACAAACATGAACAAAAAGTTCTTTCCCGGAAAATTAAACCTTGCAAAACCGTATCCGATGAACGAACAGGAAAAGATATGGCCGATACATGCAACTACCGTAACGATCAGTGAATTCTTCGCAAATATCTTGCCGTTCATCAGCTGAAGCGCGATCGCGTAATTCTCGAATTTCAGCTCCGTGGGCAGCCAGCGTACCGAGCTGCTGTTCAGATCCGCATTCGACATAAGCGAATTGACGATCATATACAGGAACGGATAGATAAATACGAACGCAAGCCCGAATACAAGCAGATACATGACGATCCTTACAAGGAGCAGTTTGACTCCGGAGCTTGTGAAATATTTTCTCGCAAACAGCTGCATACGAAGCTTCATCTTACTCGAAAGTCCGTCTGCGTGCTTTTTCGATTGTAATGACTCTGTGTTTGCGCTCACGCTTCCTTACCTCCTCAACTTCGCTTGTATGCATATAATTCTTCATGATACCGAAAATGATCGCGACCAGAACTCCGATAAACGCAAAATATATCCAGCCGAGTGCCGATGCGTAGGAGAATTCCGCATTCGCAAATCCGTAAGTCTTGATATAACCGAGCAGCTCATTGTCAAGACTCGTGAACGAATCAACGATGGTATAAACGAGATTCAGCAGCATCATAGGTGATATCATCGGTATCGTAACCTTCCAGAACAGCTCCCATTCGGTCGCTCCGTCGATCCTCGCCGCTTCGTAAAGAGACGGTGAGATGCTCTGAAGGCCCGCAAGGAACAGCAGTATCTGTACACCGCTTCGCCACAGGACCGTAACAAGGGTTCCGAATACATTCTGGACGATATCAACTATATTGGCTCCGAAATAACTCAGAACATTGTACGGAATGATCCTGCCGTCCATGATGTTGAGTACCGCTCTGTCAACGCCCTGATTGAGGATCTGTGTCATGATCTCACCGCTTCCGAGAAGGAAAGGGATGAAGAATATGACTCTGAATAATCCTCTTCCCTTGATGTTCTTATTCAGGATGATCGCGATGATCAGCGAAAGAACTATGGTCAGGGGAAATGTTGTAAGCGTATATTTTACCGTTGAAGCAAATGTAGGCAGGAACTCCGAATCCTCAACAAATGCTCTCTTGAATGAATACAGGGTAAATCCCGACAGCTTCATGCCCAGGATCTCAACCTTCTCCGCAACGCTGATCCTCAGCGAGAAGAACAGCGGATAGAGGAAGAAGGCCAGAAGTCCGATAATAAACGGTGTAACAAATACCAGACCTTTAAGTGAGTTCTTTGTCCTCAGAGAGAGCGAACGCTTCTTTTTCTTTTTAACTTCTTCCATATTCTCAGCGTCCTCCCTCCGTTACGATATAGTTCTTTGCGGGAACGGTCACACCTTCGATAACCGCTTCCTTATCGGAATAGTTGATGTAAACGATATATCCGTTCTCGTAAGTCACCTTTCTGTAATCAGGTCCGAGAACCTCGTGTTCCTTCATCCTTACCCCGAAGATCTTCCCGAAATTCCTTCTGTACTCATCGTAAACACTTACCACTTCGGGCTCCCAGTCCGAGAATGTGGAACTGAACAACCGGTCATTGCCTGTATTACGAAGCTTCAGCGCCGATTCGTAAGTCAGATAAAAGCTCGGAGCGGAACCGAATTCGATCCATTTAAGCTTCTGGGTCTGGAGGTCGTAGGCAAGATTGCCTGCGCTTTCCGAAGAGTACGAAAGCCTTCCCGACAGAACCATCTGTGCAAAAGGAACCGCGTAATCCGTGATCGACAGACCGAACGGATCCTCTTTCATATCATAAATGTAATCACTGCTGGCAAATGCGTACTGGTTCTGGCCTGCCGAAGCTATCAGCCTGCCGGTTTTCTTTGTATCCGCAAAGATCCCCATCAGCTCTTTGACCGATTCCGATTTAATGTAGGGATGCCATTCGTTGAAATCCGCATAGGCATATTTGCCGAGATCCATATATGCAACACCGACAGCATCATATTTTTCAAGCTTCTTAAGGAATGCCTCGTTCACCTGCTTTATAGCATAAGGATTTCTCAGATACCAGTTCTTGCCGTCGGTCGAACCTGCCGAGATCTCAATGTTCAGACCATTATAGGCAACATCCTCTTCCTCGTTGAGTCCGCTCGTCTCGGAATTGGCGATCACCATATCCGTTGCAAGATAGACATTCAGGTCGGCATTGGCGTCTGCATACTCTGCCAGCTTCTTCAAGCCTTTCTTTCCGCCCAGATGCGAATCGGGACCCCAGTTTTCATAGTCCTCCCAGCCCTTCTGCCATGCGTTCAGAACAAGCTCGACATTGGAAATGCCTTTCGATTTAAGGCTTTCGAGTATCTCGATAACCTGATCGTAAGTGGTCATCGTGATATATTCGTCAAATACAATACCCGGCTTGGTCGTTCCCATAAGAAGCTTGAGTGCGAGCTTGCCGTTGTCGGCGGCCTGCGAGTCATTCAGAAGGCTGTTTCTTATAAGATATTCTCTGTAAACCTCGGCCATTCCGCTGTAATTGGCCTTGTCACCCGAAAGGAACGCGTACCTGATGACCTTATCCTCGGGGATCACAAACTTGTCTACACGCTGAACCTGTCCGCCGGTCGCCTGGGCGTCATTGCCGCTCGAGATATTGTACATGTCCACGTTATAAACATTTCTCGTAAATATATCGAAGCTGATACGGTTCAGATCGACAACAACACCCGAAGGATAAACCGTTACGCATGAATTGCCGGCTCCCTCTGCCATATAGGCAAATAACGCATTGTCGCCGTTCTTGATACCGCATACCGGCATCGCAGCTGTGTAGCGGTCGTAATTATCCAGGAAAAATATATTGTTAAAAGAAACCGAACGGTTAAGATATACAAAGTAATTGGACATCTTGACATTCGCGGCACGCTCCGCCACTCTGTCAAAAGCTGTTATGGCACCGCTTCCGTCCGGGTAGAAAAGATATCCGTCATTCTCATTGCCGCAGGCACCCATATAGGGAAGAACCGAAATGCTTGCTACGGCAAATTTGGAATATTCCTGTATCTTTTCGTACGGGATCTTCACTACAAGTTCATCCCCATCTATCGTATATTCAACGGTAATGTAGATACCCGGTGCCAGGAATCCGTATGTTACCGCAACTCCGTTTTCGATATACTCAGATGAAAGATATCCGCAATCCTTGGCCGCGTAAAGCTCTTTTACGCCCGAATCGCGCTTCTTCAGGTCATTATACTTGATATGTATCGCCGACTGCATGTTCAGCTTCCACTGGGCATTTGCCCTGGAAAGCTTCGGATAAACCTCTTCGTCAACGATCGATTTCCACAGATAACCGTCTTCGAGATTTCTGACCTGTATTGCTCCCTTGACATCGTTGTACAGGAGCTCCAGCTTGCCATTTTCGGCTATCGATACATATTCACCGGCGCCTGTCAGATCAGCTTCCTTCTCGGGCGCTTCATAATCATCGCTGTATGTTATCGCATTGGATCTGGCCGTTTTTACCCTTCCCGTACCTATAACGAGCAGGATCGCGATAATGACCAGGAATACGATCGATCCGATCCGGTCAAGAAAGAATCTCTTAATCTTCTCACCCATGCTGATTACTCCTTAAATCACAGGAAGTTAATCCTGAACTCCTCGATTATTGACATTACAAACTGGATAACACGTCCCGACAGTACATAGCACAGCAGCATTACAAGCCACAGCACAAGCATCAGGAATGCCGCTACGAACATCATTCCGATCGTTTTACCGAAGGTATAATTGTTCAGCACCATCATGGCTATAAGAAGTATCAGGAACAGTCCGATGTACGCAAGTGTCGAAAATACGCCGTACCATGAACGCTGTGACTTCGACATGATGTTCGAAAGGAACATGAGCGGTACATTGATAACGATAAAAGGTACCAGCGAGATCGCGCTTGCAAAGGTTATTTCCTTTACTTTACTCTCGCCGCCCGAAATACTTGTTGCCATAAACGATGCGGGTATCCATGACAGCGGAACTATCAGCAGCTTCACCATTTCAAACCAGGGATTGATATCCTCGGTCTCGATCGAAGCCAGCGGAAAATGAACAACATAAAGGTAAGCGATCCGTACAACAAAAGCCGTTACAAATATGATGATCGGAACCGCCGTATTCAGTCTGTCGCGGTTGTATTTGATACCCTCCATGGCATCTACCGGATGGAATATCGCATAGAAGCAATATGTCAGCCCGTCGCCGATGCTCATCTTAGGCTTGCGGTGTTCGATGAATTCCCAGTATTTCTTCGTTCCGAACCTGTGGAACCAGCCTATGAACAGTAACACCGCAACAATGATAATGACAGCCGTAAGGATTATCGGGAAGAAATGAGCTCTGAGGACCTCATATTTGTACTCGTCGAAGGCCATCGTGTAAACATCACGGTCATCCACGATCTTGGACTCTTCCATCGCATCCTTGTACTGCTGCTGCTTGTAATAGGCTCTTGCGATACCTACATGTGCGAGCGTATAGTTTTCATCGATCGAAAGGACCGTATTCCACAGCTCGTAGGATCTGGCGTAATCACCGTTATTGTAAGCCGAAGTCGCATCATGGATATACTGGATGAATTCCGTCGGCTCAAATACCTGGATATTATTATTGATCTGGTCGAGCACGTACAGTCTGCCCTTGCTGTCGACATCGATCGCGCTCGGTCTTGTAAATGTTCCGTTCTTCTCTCCGAGTCCGCCGAACGCAACAAGCATCCTGCCGTCCTGGTCGTACTGGTAAACCTTGCCGTTGAGCTGCTCCACCACGGTAACGATGCCGTTATTGTCAACACAGACATCAACAAATACAGGTTCTATATAGTTGCCGTCATCGTCAAAGTACTCGCCGAATTTGAAGCTCTGTCCGGCAACGACGGTCTTTAACAGCTTATTTTCTATAAAATCGGTGATCGGGTTACGAAGCGAATTGCCGACTGTCTTGTATTTACGGTAAATATTCGTACCGATCGAATTCAGCTTCTTGATCTCGCCTTCCTCGCGCTCCATGCTGGTAGCATAGATCATTCCGTCCTTACCGTAGGTAAGATTGATATATGAGGCTGCGAGCTTTTTGGTGTGAACGGCTTTCTGCCTTTCCGACGCGAACATTCTGAACAGCGCTTCCGCAAGGTCGTATCCGATGTTGGTCTGTCCGTAGAAACCGCGGAAACCGTTATTGCCGTCGATCGCCATGATATTCTCACCTTTTACGGTGTAGATATATCCTGTCTGGGTTACAACAAGCTTTGTGGGAGTAAATACAGCTCCCGTGTCAAGCTCGCTCTCGGGATTGACAAATTCCTCCACCAGAGCGCCCTCCGGATCCATATGAACGATCCGGTTGTTTTCCGTGTCGGCAACATACATGTCGCCGTCGTCATCTACGAAGATTCCCTGGGGATTGGCAAATGCCTTGCCGGGCCCTTTAAATGTCGCAACAGTCTCAAAATCGGGATTCATCTTGACGATACGCTTATTGCCCGTATCCACCACATAGATAAAATCATTGTCATCGATGAAAAGATCCTGGGGCTTTCTGAATGTGCCGTTCTTGTCTTCAAAACCACGAAGGTTATTGATGATGTCGGTAACAACATAGCATTCGGGAACCGGCTGCCGGTAGTTATCGTCGCCGGTAACGTAGCTCTCTGACTGCGCCGCATCCGCCCTGACCGGACATATCAACATGACCGTCATGAGGAATGCCAGCATCAAAGCTGATATTCGACTAATCCTTTTCACACTAACCTCCCGTATCACCCTTTAATACCAGAATATGCCATTGTTTCCATAACCTTGCCCTGCATGATCGTAAATATTACTACCGTAGGTGCCGTCATGAGCAGTGTCGATGCGGCAACAGCTCCCGCACGTCCGACACTCATGCCCGCAGCGCCTCCGCTTATCGTCTGCAGTGCCAGAGGAAGAGTCTTCATTGCCTGGCTTGTGATGTAGATCAAAGGTGAAAAATAATCGTTCCAGTTGGTCACAAACGAGAATACGATCAGAGTCGACCATGCCGGCGCGAGCGCAGGCATTACCATCTTGATGAAGATCTTGAGTTCACCGGCTCCGTCTATCCTGGCGGCTTCGATCAGTTCATCCGGATACTGCTGTATGAACTGCCTCATAAGGAAACAGTTATACGCAACTGCGATATTCGGAAGTATCAGCGCCCAGTAGGTATTGATCAGGTTCAGCTTGTTTACGATCATGTAGCTCGGGATCCTGGTAACATGCGCCGAGAACATCAGCGCCATAAGTATCAGGTCAAATATGAACTTGCCGCCCTTGGGCTTGAACTTTACCAGCGAATATGCTGCCAGCGATGACACGCAGACCGTCAGAAATACGATGCAGATCGTAACAACGATACTGTTGAAGGCATATCTGGTAAACGGCACCGTAGAGCTGCCCAGTGTTATTACCAGATCCGAGAAGTTCTTGGTCGTAGGTCTTCTTACAAAGAACTGCGGCGGGTAAACGAACAGCTCGTCAAGCGGCTTGAACGCGGTAACTACCACGTATATGAGCGGAAGGACCGTAAATGCAACAAGTGCGATCATGACCACATACAGCAGTGTTTTGCCGAATGTAATATGCAGCCATTGTCCTTTGAACCATTTTATCTTTATCATAATTCACTATCTCCCGGTGACTTATGTTTTCTTATCCGGTTTAAACAGTCCGGAGAGTTTCTTTTATTCATCTTTCGATGACAGGAATCTGAATACCACCTTGCCGAGCAGGAAAGTGATAAGGAACAGCACAACCGCTATCGCTGACGCATAACCCATCTGGAAACGTATGAAAGCGTAATCGAACAGGTGCGCCACTATCGTATGTCCTGCGTAATTCGGGCTTGGCATGCCCGCCACCTGAACAGCGATCTCAAATACCGCGAAGGATCCGGTGATCGAATTGATCGCACCGAACAGCAGCTGGGGCTTCATTGCGGGCAGTGTGATATAGAACAGTTCCTGAAACTTGTTTTTGACACCGTCTATGGCACCAGCTTCGTACATCGACCTGTCAACGTTCTGCAGACCAGCAAGGAATACAAGGAAGCCTGTACCCATACTCATCCACAGCTGGATGAACATTACAACGCCCATGATGTAAGTCGGGTCTGTGTTCCAGAGGATCGGTTCATCAATAAATCCGTGATTTAACAGGAAATTATTGATATATCCGAGTCTGTCGCCTGAGAAGGCTACCATCCAGATCGTTGACATCGCAACAGCCGATGTAATAGAAGGAGCATAAAACGCAAGTGCGAAAAACCGCTTAAATTTAAGCTGGTTGATAACCCATGCTGCAAAGAAGGAAAGCAGATAACCGATAGGACCGGTGATGACCGCGAATTTTATCGTGTTTGAAAGCGCGGTGATGAAAACCTCATCGTCCAGAAACAACAGCTTGTAGTTATTGACTCCGACAAAATGAGGAGTCTGCATCATGTTGTAATCGGTAAAGCTTAAGCCTATTGCCGTAAGAACCGGAGCTACGATGAATATCGTAAACAGTATTACAAAGGGCGCAAGAAACGCGTATCCGATCCAGTTCTTCCGTATGAACCTCTTCGCCCGCGATCTCCAGTCATTGTCGAGCGACATGTTCATTTGCGGAACCTTACTAGTTTTAGTCATTTGAAATCACTCCGTACTCTTCCTGTTTCATAACAAGCTCACGGTTAATGTCCTTAACTGCACGCTCCATGGCCTCTCTAATATCCATACCGCTGATGACCACGCTGGTCCATGCATTGGTAAGATGTCTCGTTGTCATATATCCGCCCAGGACTGTAGGTATTTCCTTGGCCCAGCGCCACTCTTCCTGAAGCGTCTCGATATCGGCCGTATTCCAGGACAGGCTCAGGAACGCATCCTTGTTGGCTGTATTCCAGCGGGCCTCGGCGCCGATCATTGCCTCAACTTCCTTGGCAAATCTTGTCTGAACATCCGCGCTTGACCACCATTTTAAGAACGCCCAGCTCTGCTTCGGCTTCGTGGACTGCTTCATGATGATATCGCCCTTCTCGGTAATACCGCCCGCAGTCCTGTCTATCTCGCCGTTTGCCATGACATGTCCGGGCAGGGGAACGATGCCCCATTTTCCGGCGATCTCCGGTGCCGCAACAGACAGCTGCATGTACATATTGAAATCACCTACTCCGAGAGGCATGATGCCCGATCTGAAGTACTGATAGAAATTCGCCGTCTCCGGAACACCGTAGTTGGTAAACAGTTCCGTATATTCCTTAAATGCCAGATATGCTTCGGGCGTGTCGAGTGCCGACTTCAGACCGTCCGGCGTATAGAACGCACCGCCGTTCTGATAAAGGAACTGTGTGAAATCCCTTGCAAAGTAGAACTGAAGTCCTTCCTGATACAATGCGGGGAGAACATAATCGTACATATCCTCCCAGGTATTCGGAAGATCTATACCGAATTTGCTCAGAAGATCCTTCCTGTAATACATTACATTGAAGTTCATCGTCTCGGGTATCGCATATGTGCCGCCGCGGTACTCGTAAGGAGTAAGCGTTGCGGGAACGAAACGGTCCCTGACCTCGTCAAAGCCTTCCATCTGCGAAAGATCATATACCTGATCCCTGATCGCAAATTCAACCGGAGAGGTGATATCCACGCCGAGCGCCACATCGGGAGCCTTGCCGGAAGTGATCGAAAGCATGATTGCGTTGACATTGCCGGCATTCAGCTGGGAAGCCGGAAGAACGTTCACGTTGATCGCGATGCCGGTCCTGGGAGTAAAGTCCTCATCCGCCATTTCCTTGATAACCTCGGCCCATTCGGTACCGCGGGCTATCCAGACATTGATCGTATCCGTAACGACGACGTCTTCGGAAAGAACACCGCCGACATTGTCATAATCCTTGCTGAACGAAGAAATGAACTGCTTGAAGGTAACGCCGAGCCTCTGGAAGAAATTGGAGGTCTTGCTGACCCATTTATCACTCATCGGACCAACATAGAAGCTGTCGATGACAAGCGGTTCGTTCTGCAGTGACAGATACCAGTCGGAAAGATTCTTCTGCGAATTCTGCAGATCGCCTGTTTTCTTGGCAATACTGAACGGATCGTTAAGCATTTCCTGTATCTGTGCCTTTATGGTCAGGAAGTTGTTGGCGATGGCCGGAGTCTTCTCCGACATACCGTTCACGTATTGATATTTGTATTCCATGCTTTCAAGAAGATATTCCATCTGTTCCTTCATATCCGGTATCTTCTCGAAAAACTTGTAATCGTAGTTGGGGTCGGGTGAGCTGCCCGCAATCAGGTTGATATCAAGGAGCATGTCCGAAAGGACTACGATATCTTCCTGGATGGATGTGAGCACATCGCCGAGCTCGCCCATCTTGGCCGTCATGGTCAGCGAATGATGGCCCTTTGTAAGATAAAACTCAAAAGGCTGATTGCTGCTGTCCGAAAGAGTACGGAGTTTCCATTTTGTGTCATATTCGAACTTGTACTCCATCAGTTCCTCAAAAGGAACCTCTCCGTCAATTGCGATCTGTCTGTAGGACGGAAGGCCGTCATTCCACTGCTGCTTTACATACAGGCCGATCTTGTAAAGACCGTCCGCGTCAACATCAAATTCCCATGTGATGCTCTGATTGCCCTTTCTCCAGCGGTAACCGCCCATTACGTTGAGCTTGCGGTTTACGTCGGACTTGGGGACAACGAACGGATCACCGTCATTTTCACGGCGAAGTGTAGGATCATTCTTCTCTGTGGCCGTAAGCTCGGCCTGGAAATTGATCGTTGCGGTCTGTGCTTCCGTGTAGCCCTTCGCAGCATACCCGGATTTGACCTCTGCATAGCTTAAGACCTTCTTCGGTGCACACAGCCTGATGCCTGAGATATACATGCCGGTCTTCATTGTTACAAGCCTGATCGTATGCTTTCCGGCATTTAAGAGGACCGTGAAATCCTCGGAGGTTATACCCGAAGTATCTTTAAGACCGGTAGTCCTCCATCCGTCTATGGTGATCTGCTTGGGTCTTGTCTCGTCTCCTATACTGTTGAGGACCGGTTCGCCCTCATCCCTGAAGAAACGTGCAAACTCGATGCTTCCGGCTTCGGTAAAAGGATACTCGCCGTCGACATACAGCGCTCTCTTCGCCGAATCCGAACTGCCCTTGGGCAGATAGTAATCAAATTCGATCGCATATACGGCCGTTTCGGGAACTTCGACATCAAATTCGAAATATTCCCCGTCGCCTGCCGAGAAGTAAGCTTCCTTCTGTTCAAAAGCCGTTACGGCAGCCTGTCCGTTCTCGTCCCTGATGCTTCCGGGAGCGACCGCGATCTCGGAAGATGCCGAAGGGATGCCCGTATAAGACTCTTTTGTGTCCCTGTAGCTGAAAACATTCTCTCCCGCGCCGTATTTCCACTCTACCGGTACGCCTTCAAAGCCGACATACTTTTCCTTCAGCTTCGCGCCGGTAGCCGCCATGATCGTGGCGTAGGGCTCAAGGGTGAGGATCACCATTGCGATCGCCAGCACCATGGCTACGATCGTAAATCCGTTTCTCATCTTTCTTCCCCTGATCATAAATGCCTCCGTTTTTTGTACACAGTGTCGCAAGTATATTGGATACTCAACGCCTCAGTTGGTCATTATTCTTAATCAGCCCGGAAAACACATGAAAAAATGTATATGTTTCCAAAGGCACTGCCTCAATTTATTGTTGATTATATACAAAGAAAAAGGCTGTGTCTTTTCAGCCTTTTAAAAAAAGTATGCAAAAACGACCACATTAAAAAGAGATTCACTCCCCGGAATTCTCCTCGCGGTCAAGTATCGCTTCTTCGGTTTCGGTAAAGAACGGCTCATATATGATCGCGTTCAGGTAAGCCGGAAACGACAGTCCGAACAAAATGATCAAAGGGAAGAAATTGCCCGAAACAAAGAAATACAGTGAAGGGATCACAGTAAATGAAATGAGCATCAGAGCGGTTTTGGGCAGCTTGGCAAGCATCGCCCAGAACGCGTTTTTAAAGGTTGTTCCGATCGGATTTAAGAAACGGCCCTGCATCGGAATCGCCCAGACAAGTATCCCGAATACGACGATAACGGCAATAACGGCAGGTATTATCATAAATACGGTAAAAAGCTCCCTGTAATAATACAGCGCAAATATATCCCCGAAGCCTACTGCCGCAAGCACAAGGCAGACCAGTCCGAACAGCACGGTCTGCTTAAAATTCATTTTGAAATTCTTAAAATAGGTCCTTACAATGCTTCCGTCCTCTTCCCTTGCTATCTTCAGGCATGTGAATGCCAGCGCCTTTAAGGCGGGACCCGCGGTAAATACGGGTATCATACACACCAGCGTCAGGAGATTGAGGACAAAAAGATCCCTTACGCGAAAGACAAACCTTACAAGAGGACTGTCGAAATTGAATATTTTGTCAAGCATTATATTAACCTCTGTCTTCCCGGCCTTCTTTTTCACTGCCGTTGCCGGATCCGGCAGAATAAAAGCTTTCCTCGAGCCTGCGAAATTCTTCTTTGTAAAGTCCCGTTCCCAGATAAGCCGGTGCGGAAAAACCACAGATGAACAGAAGCGGTGAGAGGAACAGGAAATAATAGCTGACAACCCACAGTATGATGTTCAGGAAAAACATCAGTAACGTTTTTAAAATGTGCGAAACACCGAATTTAAACGAGTTCTTGACCGTATCGGCAAATCCCGCGTCGAACTTTGCCATTATCGGGAATAAAAATGTGACCGTGATCACAAAGAATATCACAAACAGGATAAGAAGGAACCACGCAACGTCGGCAAACCATACATCGAGCAGGCTGATCGCGTAAAAATCCGCATATGCCACCGCCACAAACAGCAGTATCGCGACAGATGTCTTGATCCCGACCTTAAGATTGACCTTAAAGGCCCTGAAGAATTCTTTTGTTACATAGCCTTCTTCATCCCGTGACATCTTAAGAACGACCGTATTCAGTGCCGCAAACGATGCCCCGAAGGTCACTACCGGCAAAGAGCACAATATTGTCAGGATATTCAGCCAAATCAGATTGAACACTCTGTGCGTGGAGCGCACCAGAGGTCCGTCAAAATCCGTCATTTTCCCGGCCATTTCAAGCCTCCCAAATCCATAATCACAGCCATTTCTTCCGCTTAAAGAAGATCAGGCTTCCAAGCACGATCAGCACACTTGCGGCTATCACAACCGGATAGCCCCATGTCCATTCGAGCTCGGGCATATATCTGAAGTTCATGCCATACCAGCCGACGATCAGCGTCAGAGGCATGAATATAGTCGTAACCACTGTCAGGACCGTCATGATGCGGTTCTGTTTGACATCCAGCTGGGCTTTGTGAAGATCGCGAATCTGCATCGTGTAATCACGCAGTGATGTTGACGCGTCATGCAGCCTCGCCATCCTGTTCAGAAACGAGTGAAAATACCTGAGATTATCGATCAGGAAGAAATTATTTTCATTTTCTTCAAGTTCCTGCCCCAGATCGATCAGCTGCTCATAATGGATCCTCAGATAACGTATATCGTTCCTGATGTCGTTTAAGCGTCCCGAGGGAAGATCCTCGGCCTTATTGTTCAGGATCGCCTGTTCCATCGCATCAAGCTCATCCTCGTATTTTTCCATGATCCTTAAGTCATCCTTTACGATCTGGTCGAGAAAATCGTAAATAAATCTTTCAAGGCTCGGAAATCTCCATTTCTTGGTCTGCCTGATATTTCCGATCAGCTTTGCGGCAACACCCGTATTATCGATGAATACGATACCCTTCTCGTCAAGCGCAAACGAAAACTTGCTGTCCTCGGCAGCAAGCTCTTTCCTGTCCGGAATCGAGAACGAGCCCGTCAGCGAGTCATAATTGACCTCGGCCTTGGTCGTAAATATCTCGTTAATATCAGGATCCATATCAATCCCCATATTAAACCGGTCCCTGTGCTCGCGCCATTCATCCAGTGTAAGCACCGCAACATACTGCGGCATCGCTTCCCGGCCTGCCGTATCCGGAGCCGGTGCGGGACTTTCCTCCGGAGCGGGTTCCGTATACGCACCGTCTTTTCTTGACCTTTTGCGCCTTCCTCTTCCGTCCGGCTTTTTATCGTCCCGGACGCCCGCGAATAAGCTTATCCACTCCGCCTCGCCGACAGGTGAAAGAGTTTCTTTTATCAGATAAAACATGGCATTCCTCTCATTTCAGACATCGGTGCGCCGGTTTTAGCCGCACCTGTGATCTGCTCCGGTAAAATATCCTGCAGTCGACATTATAAATATAACACGATAAAATTTTTTTGTATAGGAAATCCGATCAATTATCATATTTTGGATTTTTCCGGCATATTTATGGTATACTGATAAAGAAAAGTTAACGTTCACGGCCTCACGGCAGGAATGCCCCGAAAACCCGCCTTCCTTGGGAGACGGTCCGTATGCGCAGAAAATCACCGGAATACCATATGGCTGCGCGATCACTTCATTTACATCAGGAGGAACATTTATGACACCCGAAACACAAAAAGCACTTGATCTGCTGCGCACGAATCTGGAACTGATAGAGAAATACTATCATGCCTGTGCGGTCATCAGCTACGACATGGAAACGATCTGTCCCGAGAAGGGCATGGAAGCACAGGGAGAAGTGGAGGCATTGCTCGGAAATGAGGCCTTTAAGCTACGCAAGGACGACAAATTCATCGAGGCCTCCGAATATCTCTACGAGCACAGGGAGGAACTTGACGAGCCCGACCGGATCCTTGTAAAGCAGCTGCATCGCGGTTATTTACAGGATAAAAATGTCAGCCCGGAAAAACAGATGGAATTTTCACTGGTCTACAACAAGGCTTTCGTTGACTGGACCAACGCCCGTAAAGATAGCAATTTCGCGCTTTTCGCCGATTCGCTCGCAGCGGTTGACAGGGTCGGTAAAGAGATCATAGAACTGCGTGAAGACGATCCGGAGGATGAGCCCGGCATGTCAATGTACGACAGGATGCTCAACGATTACGAACGCGGTATGACCGGCAAACGACTCGATGCAACATTCGAGCGTTGCAAGGAAGTGCTCATTCCCATGCTTAAGAAGATCACCGCAAGCAAAAAAGCCATCCGCCGTGACTTCATGAATATAGAAGTTACCGACGAACAGCAGAAGAAAATGGCGGATTATCTGCTCGATGTTATGGGCTTCGATTTCACAAGAGGCGCATACACAACCTCAGAGCACCCGTTTACCAACGGTCTTGCCAAGGATGACACCCGTGTCACTACATATTATTATCCCACCGAATTTGCCTCAAGCATGTATTCGATCATTCACGAAGGCGGACATGCCCTTTTCGAGCAGCTCCAGCCCGAAGAAGATTTCGACCATCATATCCAGGATTACAAGACTCTCGGTATGCATGAGTCCGTTTCACGCTTCTACGAGAACCGCATAGGGCGCTCAAAAGCCTTCATTCATCTGATCTACCCGAAGGTATGCGAGATCTTTCCCCAGGTCATGTGCGGCAGCGACGGCCATACTCAGCCGGTTAGCGAGGATGAGCTCTACTATGCGCTCAACATCGCCGAACCGTCGCTTATCAGAACGGAGGCCGATGAATTTACTTACACGCTTCACATTATTATCCGGTACGAGATCGAGAAGGAGATCGTGGACGGTTCTCTAGCGATCGCCGATATTCCGAAGCGCTGGAACGAAAAATACCTCGAATACCTCGGGATCGAACCCGCAACCGACCGCGAAGGCGTCCTTCAGGATGTGCACTGGACCTCAGGCTTCGGCTATTTCCCGACCTATGCGATCGGAAACATGTACAATTCCATGTATTACAACCTCATGAAACAGGATTTCGATATCGATGCCGCCGTAAGATCGGGCGACTTTAAAACGATCAATACCTGGATGAAAGAGCATGTTTTCGCCAAGGCCAACCGGCTTGACCCCGCCGACTGGATCCGCGATCTGACAGGCAGAGAGTTCACTCCGGAGGATTTCCTCAAATATATCACGGACAAATATACCGAGATCTATAACCTCTGAAAACACCGGCGTACCGGGCTCTCCCCCACTGTGTTTTTGTGTGTATCCGCGTAGGGTGATCCAAAATGTACATAAATACCTTATATTTTTAATTTTATAAAGGAGCAAAGTCCCCGGCAGTGCCGGGGACTTTATCAATTACCACAAAACGACGATCCGATCATCATTCCTGTAAAAAAAGATGCTCATAACGGACAGTTACAGTCCGTATATTTTCAGGTCTGAGTATTCCGCGATCATCGGAGCAAGCTGGCGGAAGCCGATCTTGCCGCCGTGCAAAAGCTTGCCGTAGGTTTCGCCGTCATCCGTGAATTCGAAGACGCGCAGACCGTTCACCGAAAATGAGACATATGAGTCTTTTTTGACAAGTTCAAGATCATAGTCGGAGGTGCAGTCATCGGCATCCGGGATCGGATCGGCGCCCTGGGAAACAAGATGAAAGCCGTAGCTCTTTCGCAGATTGCAGGTGTGGAAGGCTCTTTCGTCCGGCTCCTTGCGCCTGAAATAGGAAACATGGAAAGCATTGATATCACCGTGATGATACAGCGGATACTCACCTGTACGCTTCTGAAGAGATGCGTCGAAAATGTCCTCACCGTTGATCCCGGTTGCCGCAAAGAACAGGATCGCAAGTCCCGGTTCACGAAGAGGCCTGAATTTCCAGGTTATCCTTATATTGTCGGGAAATGTCCTGTCGCACCACAGCACAAAGTTCGCCTTCTGCCCGGCTTCGGCACCGATTGCATTTTCCATGCGCATTTTTCCGTCGGGAAATGAGATCTTGGCGCTGCCTTCAAGTACAAAATCCTTTATATCCGACTCGCCCGAAAGCGGATTGCTGTATATCAGGTTTTCCATATAGCGTATTCTCCTTAAATTATGCCCTGAACTCGATCGTACGGCTCGGTGCGCCTTCCTGTCCGTCGGCAAACACGGCCGCCACATATACTTCATAAACATCAGCGGCAGGGATCGTAAACGGAAGTACCGTCGCGGTTGATTTTTCTTCCGCAGTCACCTCGCGGAGCGGGAAGAACTGGAAATCAACCGATCCTTTTCTGTAAACACGGTATTTTACCGCTCCTTCGACATCCGAGAAGGTCAGCAGGAAGGAAGCCACATTGTTCTCAATATGCAGTTCCTGCATGGCAAAATTCTGCGGCGCAGAAGAGTCGGCAGGGATCGGATCTGCGCAGAGCGCGGGTTTGGCGATCTCAAATTCAGTATTGATCAGCGGTCTTAAAACATCGAATTCGGGATTGTCCGAATCAAGGATCGCCTTGGCAACCAGCCCGGCATAGATTGTTGCGCCGTATTCCTGAAGATGCGTATTGTCGGATACTCCTCCCGCATAAGCGCTGTCCGGATAAGCATCCGGCGCTGCCCAGAGGTATATCAGTTTTGATTCTTCCGGCCCGATGCTGTTCAGATAGTCTACAGAAAGTCCGCACAGATCGATAACCGGAACATTTTCCTCTTTGCCGAGAGCGATCATGACATCGGCGTATTTGCCGAAAGAGGCGACAAAAGTACCGTTTGCGTTGTCACAGTTGCGTCTTGCGATAGGCGTTACCAGAACAGGCACAACGCCTCTTGCGCGGCATGAGCGGGTATATTTCTTAAGCCACCATGCAAAATCCGCCGGTGCCACATAACGGTTGGGACGTACCGCAGTCGCATCGTTATGTCCCCACTGTATGAAGCAGAAATCTCCCGGGGCGGTCCGCGCGAGCAGCATATCCCACTTGCCTTCATTTATGAACGAACGCGAACTCCTTGCACCTATCGAACGATTCTCTATGTTCGCGCCCGGAGTTTCGTAAATATGATTCTGCGGATACATCATGTCCGGCGACATCTGCTCTTCCGTCAGGTTGCCGTTATTGAAAAATCTGTAGAACACCTGGCCCCAGCCCGCCTGCGGATAATGAAATCTGTCGTAGGACTGTACCGTCGAGTCGGATGCCAGAAAGATCGTAGGCTTTTCCTTCTTTTCCTTTGCGGGAAGATATGTAAATGATATGTCCTCAACGACCAGCTCTGCAACATCTGCCTGATCGGCTGTTTTCGCATCCGAGGGTACAAAAGGCTGTATGATCGTCTTTTCCTCGATACTGCACAGACTGAATTTATACTCCGCCTTCCCGAAAGGCTCAAGAACGGCGCCGTTCAGCTTCAGGATATCATTTGCAAAGCAGCTTACCCTGATCTCCTTGTCAGTCGGATTCGAAACGGCAAGACTGATCTCAACATCACGTATCCCTGTGTCGAGAACGAACGCGGGTCCGTCAACATACGGATAGATCCCGAATCCCGTGCTTTCCGTTTCTGTCCACATTCTTGTCTTTAACTTAACACTTTTAACCTCCTGTCGAGAGAGCTGCGAACGGCAGATGGTTGCATCGGTGGTGCTCTCAGCACCGATGACGTCGTTTAACTTAGCCTCCTTCGCAAATATGCATGTTTCTTCCGCAGGGATCTCACTTTCTCTGCGGACTCTTTCATGATATACTCCGTTCTGCCATCCGGATGCTTCGTCCGGATAGGAGATCATAATTACAGGAAACCCAAACATCAGAAAACCTCCAAAATCCTGTTTGATCACATAACATCCTGTGATACTCTTCCTTAACTGTACAATATGGCTATCGCATCCGGCTTAACTGCGCTTTATGGCCAGCCGGCTTTCCGGCCTGCTCTTTATGACCGGCCGGCTTTCACAGCCCGGACTGTATGGCTATGCCGTCATTCACGGTCTGTGTATTACTGTCATGACATCTTTCCGATCCTGCGCACATGGTTGGCGCCGTTTGAAAAGCCGGTATCAAGGAAGGTATCAACGATCTTGAGCGCAAGTCCTTCCCCGACAACACGCGCACCCATGGCGAGCACATTTGCATCATTGTGAAGACGTGTGGCCTCGGCGCTGAAGCAGTCCCCGCATACCGCAGCCCTTATCTCCTTATGACGGTTCGCGGCGATGGATATGCCTATCCCCGTTCCGCAGATCAGGATGCCTCTGTCGGCTTCCCCGCCGATGATCGCCTGACTTACGGCTTCCGCAAAATCGGGATAATCGCAGCTTTCTTCGCTGTATGTCCCGTAATCCTTAAACTCTTCCCCTCTTGCCTTCAAATGCTCCATAACAGCCTGCTTTAAAGCATATCCCGCATGGTCGCTTCCTAATGCTATCATATTCTTAAACCTCCCTGATCTTATACTTTCTCGATATGGTAACCCGCGGCCTTGATCAGCCGGTTCATTATCGCAGCACCGAGGCTGCCGTCCGTAAAACATTCTCCGAAGATATACTCTGTCCCGTCCGCGTCGAACTGTCTGAGGACATCGAACAGATGCGACGCGATCTCATCCTCATGGCTTCTTGATCCGAGCACCTTTATATTACCACACTCGTAACTCCCGGCAAATTCGCTGCTGGCCATGACTCCGACGCTGTGTCCTTCTTCCTTCCGGCTCCGCAGCGCGTCATTGATCGCTTTGACAACGGCTTCCGGTTTTCCTTCAAAAATGGTCAGGTCTCCCTTCGGAGCGTAATGCCTGTATTTCATACCCGGAGCTTTGGGTCTGATATTCGGATCAAAGGTCCTTGAAATGATCGCCTTATCATACCCGATATCCGGCAGGATCTCACGTAATTCCTCTATGGAAATGAAGCCGGGCCTGAGTATGAGCGCGGGATCACAGGTCAGATCCACGATCGTAGACTCAAGTCCGATCTCGGAAGAACCGCCGTCAATGATCATATCCACTCTTCCGTTCAGATCCTCGATCACATGCTCCGCTTTCGTGGTACTCGGTCTTCCCGACAGATTGGCCGAGGGAGCGGCGATCGGTATCCCTGCTGCCCGTATCAGCTCCTGCGCCACAGGATGTGACGGAAATCTGACAGCAACCGTATCCAGGCCGCCTGTTGTCTGTCTTGGGATCATCTCACCTCTCGGAAGTATCATGGTCAGGGGACCCGGCCAGAAACGCTCGGCAAGTGCCCTTGCCATTTCCATAATATGCCGTTTACTGCCACTGTTCGAAACATCCCGATCTTCGCTGCTGCCAGTGTCCAAAACTACCCGGTCATTGCAACTGTCCAAAGTCGCATGATCATCATCGCTGCTGCCATCGTCCGGAACATCCCGATCACTGCTGCTTCGTTCTTCCACCGAACGATCTTCCCTGCCTTCCGCACTGCCGGCGGCTTCCTCTGCTTCCATGCCGCATATCTTCCACAGATCCTCCACATCCGCGATATGAACGATCAGCGGATTGTCCGAAGGTCTTCCCTTGGCGGCGTAGATCCTGGCCGATGCTTCGGGATTTGTTGCATCGCCGCCGAGCCCATACACCGTTTCCGTCGGAAATGCGACCAGCCCGCCGGATCTTAATATCCGGGCCGCTTCCGCAAAATCAGCGGAAGACATTTTTTCCGTATCGATCTTTTTTATTATCGTATCCATTGCTTTTACCGCTTTTTCAGACTCTGCGTCCTATTTTCTGTCCCATTTTCACACGAGTCTCTATTCCCCTGCGGGTGTTGTCAAATAACCTCTCCGGCAGCTTCACACGGTCTTTTTCAAGCAGGAGCACGACAGTGCTTCCTCCGTATTCGAAGCGGCCCTTTTCTTCGCCTTTTTTAAACTCTCCGGCACCCATATTGTTGACGATCTTGCCGACCAGCATCGCGCCGACCTCGATCTGTGTTACTTTTCCGAAATGTGCTGTCTCCATAACCGTATACTCACGGCAGTTGCGTGTAAATACGGGAAGCGCTGCAAGTGCTATAGGCCTTACCGTGTGCAGTTCTCCCGGGATAAAAAAGTTTCCGCCCTTTATGCCGTCATCGAGATAGCAGTAACGATGGTAATTATCGACACAGAGCCTGAATACCAGGCATATTCCGTCATTATACGAATATGCGGCGGGATCGTTGCCAAGCAGTTCGGGGATCGTATAGAGGCTTTGCTTGACCGGTATCACCGTATCACCGCTGATGCGGTATGCGCTGAGCAGTCCGTCGCACGGAGCCGTCAGATCGAGGGGATCGGATGAAAAAGGACGCCGTTCTTTCCTGATCTGCCTGTAGAAGAACTCATTGAACGAATGAAATTCGGCGCTTTCGTAGTCATCCATGTTTATATGGTTCTTTTTGATAAATCCGGGGATCAGACAGCACGAAACAGGCGAATCCATAAATCTGCCGCACAGAACGGATATACCCCTGCCGGCCATGATCTTCAGAAGAACCCTTCCCGGGACGGTATTATATAAAAATCTCAGAGCAAGACTGTCTTTTTTCATAATTTGACCTCTTCAGTCGTTAATCTTAACACCTCACATCTTCTGCGCTTTGCCGAATGCTTTTGGCTATGATACCGGCGGATATGAACTTACAGCATCACTGTATCTGCCGGAAAATGTACCCGCCCGCCCTTGTAAATATCCTGGTATACAAGAGCGGCCGGGCTTTTATTTTGTATCCTATGATTATTCCGGTCAGCCGGGAACCTTTAATGCAGGCTCTTCCAGATGACCAGTAATATGAACTCCACAATACCTATACCAACCATGGCCAGAACACCCTTCAGACCGAATTTCGGCACCCTGAACCTGAATACGAACAGGAATCCCGTGACAAGCACCGCAACCATATAAATAGGTGTGACATCGGCAGGTAGGATATAATGGAACAGCATGATGAACGGGAAGATAAGTGCCGAAGCCGTAACGGGAAGCCCGACAAAATGCTTTCTGTCACCTGTTTCGGTCTGCTGTCTTTCCTGTTCGGTAACATTGTAATACGCAAGACGTATCAGCGCGGCAAGCACATACAGCACAAGCACCGTATAGCAGATCACTTTCAGGATCCTGCTCGCCATCGAGATATCGCTGCCGTCGAAAAGCTTCTCAAAATAATGCGAAGTTCTCATCATTGCGACGCCTATACAGGCGGGAAGCACTCCGAAAGCGACAAGATCTGACAGTGAATCGATCTGTATTCCGAATTCCTTTTCCATAGCCGTACGGTTTTTCTTGGTCCTTGCCACTTTGCCGTCAAAAGCGTCACAAAAACCCGAAAACAGCAGGAAGAAACATCCCAGAAACGGATGTCCGCCGCCGCTTAACGAGATCATGATGCCAAGGCTTGCAGATACAAGAGACATATATGTCAACAACATTGTATAATTGTAGAAGCCGATCATTTTCGAAATTTCTCCTTAATGATAAAGAAATTAGCACATCTTTTATAATGATATCGCATCAGTCGTATAAATGCAAGACATTCATTACAACGTTACCTTCTCCTTCGGAAGATAGCTGACGAGCATCCTTTCAAGCTCGGTACCGTCTATCGGCTTGGTCAGGTAATCGGTGAAGCCTTCCGCGATATAACGCTCACGCGCTCCGGTGATGGCATCCGCTGTCAGACAGATAACGGGAGTATCGATATTGGGGCCGCCGGTGTTTTCCCTGAGTCTGTGAAGGGCCTCGATACCGTCCATCTGCGGCATGCGCTGGTCGAGAAGGATGATATCATATTTTGTCTGCCCGGTCATATCAAGCATTTCCTGACCGCTGATCGCAGTATCGATCGTCATTTCGGACCGTTTCAGCAGGCTTTTTACGACGATCAGATTGACCGTAGTATCATCGACCACAAGTATCCGTGCATTCGGTGCATGGAATTCTTCCTTGTGCTTTTCCTTCTCACGCTGGGTTTCTTCGTATCTTTCCTGCCAGTTGCCGATCGGTTCGTCGTCAATGATCCGCTGGGGGATCGTTATCGTAAATACCGAGCCCTCGCCGTATGTACTCTTTACACGGATATTTCCGCCCATCAGATCGAGCAGTCCCTTGGTGATCGCAAGGCCCAGTCCGGTCCCTTCAACGGTCTTGTTGCTGATCATATCAAGTCTGTCAAATCTGTTGAACAGCTTGCCGATATCCTCTTCCCTGATGCCTATTCCCGTATCGGAAACCTCTATGACCAGGTCGGTCTTTGATCCGCTGCGGACCTCCCTGACATCCAGGCTCACCTTGCCTTTTTTCGTATATTTTACGGCATTACTCAAAACATTTACTATTATCCTCCTGATCCTGACCTCATCGCCGTAGAGGCTGTCCGGGATCCCGCGATGCACACGTACTTCAAATGCCAGATCCTTGGCTTTTGCCCTGAAGGATATCATATTTACAACGTCATTAAGGACGCTGCTCAGCCGGTAAGGTGCCTCGAGAAGCTCCATTCTGCCGGCTTCGATCTTGGACAGATCGAGAATGTCGTTAATGATCGCAAGGAGGTTTTTGCCTGCTCCTTCCACGTCACGTGCATACCTGACTATCGCAGGATCCGAGCTTTCGCGGATTATCATCTCGTTCATGCCCAGCACCGCATTGATCGGGGTTCGGATCTCATGGGACATATTAGCAAGGAATTCAGACTTGGCAACATTGGCGGCATCTGCCTTCTCCTTGGCTTCCTTGAGCTCGTTCATGGTCCTGATGAGCTTCTTGTAATCGGCTGTCTCGGCTCCGAAATAGAAAAGATACAGACCCAGAACAGCACCGGGGTAATTACAGGTGATCTCTATAAAGCTCAGCTTTTCAAGCACGATACCAGCTATCGTGACCGCAAATCCGGCAATAAGTGTCCAGAAAGCACGTTTATCAAGCGTTTTTCCGAATCTGACAAAGGACACGAGCGCAAACAGCAGAAAATATATCTCGATGCCGTATCCGGCAATAAAATGGTAGACCTTCGGGAGAGTTATGCTCTCCTCGGTCATGTCAACTCCGGGAAGCATGACCGCGAAGCATACTATGACCGAAAACGCTCCGCCAAGGGCTATATATTTATTGATCTTTGCAAGCAGACCGCCGTTTTGGCCGCTCGTACCGAAAAAGCTTTCTACATACCCGGCGAAATAATATGTCAGCAGTATATTTGCACCGATCGAGCACAAATGCATAAGCAGACCGACATACCGCGGGATCGCGGGATTTATGACCCTGCGCGTATATACCGCCGCACAGGTCAGGATGCTTCCGAGAAGGACTACGGTCGCCAGTCTCCGGAAACCACCGCTCTTTCTGTCCTCATCGCTTCCGAGTATCTTAAGCAGGATACAGAGCAGTATATTGAATATCATCGCCGTTAAGGTTACCGAAAGATAAACGGTCGCCTCGGAATAAGTCAGATATTTCATAAGCTGTCCCCATTATTACAATCTGTGTTTTAATGATGCTTTAGGAAAAACAGGATATAAGTAGTTTAATTATACGTCATTTTTACGTTAAAAGCAAGTATGACAGCCAAAGACGGGAATGAAACACCGGCCCCGCTTCCACAACTTCCGCTTGACAAAAGCGATTTTTTGAATTATTGTATGAGGTACAATTACTTTAGGACATTACATCGGCAAAGTGAACCGGTGATAAAAGCAAGTTCGGAAAGGATCATTATGATTAAAAATACACTTTTACTGAACCCTCATACCAATCTGCTCGAGCAGGATCCCTATTCCTACCAGCTGCAGGATGTCAAGGACCCCGAGCTTTTCCGCGAGATATACCCCTATACCGAGGTTCCGAAGGTAGCGTTCAACTACCGTAAGGTTCCGGCCAACATGCCCGACGACATTTTCATCACGGATACCACATTCCGCGACGGACAGCAGTCAAGAACCCCTTATACGACGGCGCAGATGGTCGAGATCTACAAAAAGCTTCACCGCCTCGGCGGCCCGAACGGCATGATCCGTCAGACCGAATTCTTCGTTTATACCAAGAAAGACAGGGACGCGCTTGAGAAGTGTATGGAGCTCGGATATGAATTCCCCGAGATCACGACCTGGATCAGGGCCTCCAAGAAGGATTTCGAACTTGTAAAGGACCTTGGCGTAAAGGAAACCGGCGTGCTCATGAGCGCTTCGGATTATCATATCTTCAACAAAATGGGACTTACACGTGCCCAGGCTCTCGATAAGTACATGGGTATCGCAAAGGACTGTATCGAAGCAGGTCTTCGTCCGCGCTGCCATCTTGAGGATATCACCAGAGCCGATTTCTACGGCTTCGTTATTCCGTTTACAACGGCGCTTGCCCGTCTTTCCGAAGAGAGCGGTGTTCCGATCAAGCTCAGGATCTGCGATACGATGGGCTACGGCATTCCTTATGTGGGAGTTTCGCTTCCCCGTTCGATCGCCGGTATGGTATACGGTTTCAGGCATTATGCGGGCTTCCCGAGCGAAATGCTTGAATGGCACGGTCACAACGATTTCTACAAGGGTGTCGTAAATGCGGCAACCGCCTGGATGTACGGCTGCGGCGCCGTAAACTGCTCACTGCTCGGCATCGGCGAAAGAACCGGCAATGTTCCCACCGAGGCGATGGTAATGGAGTACGCTTCGCTGCGCGGACATTTCAACGGAATGGATCCGAAGGTCATTACCGAGCTGGCCGATTATATAGTAAATGAAACCGGTTACGATCTTCCTCCGATGACCCCGTTTGTCGGACGCAATTTCAACCTGACGCGTGCCGGTATTCATGCGGACGGACTTTTAAAGGACGAGGAGATCTACAACATTTTCGATACCGAGAAGATACTCGGACGCCCTGCTGCAGTTTCCGTCAACAATTCTTCAGGCATCGCCGGTATCGCATGCTGGATCAACCGCCGTTACAATTTGAGCTTCGACAAGGCGATCAGCAAAAAGCATCCCGTATGCGAGAAGATCAAGGCATGGGTCGACAATGAATACGACAACGGGCGTGTCACACTCATTTCCGATGATGAAATGCAGGCTCAGGTCGATATGTACAAAGAAGAACTGATCGCTTCGGGCATAGATATCAAGTGATCAAAGAATTTCAGAAGGGGCGCCGCACTTTAGTGCAACACCCCTTCTGATTTTAATTTAAGATGACTTTTTCTTTGGGAAGCAGCCTGATCAGCGACCCTTCAAGCTCCTCACTGTCAACGGGTTTAGTCAGATAATCGGCAAATCCGAGCCTTCTGTATTCCGCGTCGACACCGTGCATTGCATTGGCGGTGAGCATGATGACCGGAGTATCGGTATTCATGCCGGCCGGAGTATCCGCGCGAAGCTCCTTGTAGGTTTCGATGCCGTCCTTCTTGGGCATCCTATGGTCAAGCAGGATAAGGTCGTACTTTTTGGCGCGGCACATGGCGATCGCTTCATCCCCGCTGGCAGCCTTATCTATCTTTATCGCGGTCTCTCGCAGGAGCTCACAGATGACTATGATATTGACTGCTACATCATCAACTATAAGTATTTCGGCCTCGGGAGCAGTAAAGCTTTCCCTGTAGATCTCGTGTTCTCTTGTGACCTCTTTGTTGAACGGTCCTGCCGGAGAAGGATCGGCGATCTTCTGCGTGATCGATACGGTAAATGTGCTTCCCTTTCCGAGTTCACTTTCAACATCGATCGTTCCGCCCATCAGTTCAACCAGCTCTTTTGTGATCGCAAGCCCCAGACCGGTTCCCTGTATCGAGGCATTTTCTCTCTCATTCAGGCGTTCAAACGCGTCAAACAGATATTGTATATCGCCCGAATCAATTCCGATACCGGTATCCTTAACCGAAAAGATCATCGTTACCTGATCGTCCTGCGGGATCTTCATGCTCACATCAAGGGTTATACCGCCTGTTTTGGTATACTTGATCGCATTTGAAATGATATGGCTGAGGATCTGCATCAGATGCTTCTCATCGCCTGTCAGCTTAAGC
>JAILIQ010000026.1 GCA_024695205.1 Lachnospiraceae bacterium | reverse complement strand
GCCAGATACAACGTGGATTACGCCATACAGAAGGATAAGTCGGTGGAACCACCGAAGTATATCGTGTTCTTCAAGGGCAGAGATGCTGATGTGATCGCAAAGGCATTTCGGGACTTCTGCGGAGTGAACGAAAAAGCAAAGGACAAGGTATCCCTCAGGGAACGGCTTAAGAAGTTAAGGGAAGAGAGGAGTACAAGACAGGAGAGGGAAAGAAAAAAGGAAAAGAAAAAAGACCGGGAGGAGAGCCTATGAGTAAGGTGATAGGTGATTTACGAGAAGCCTGGGAACGTCTCTTGCTCCGATTAAAGGGAATGGGAGTAAAAAAGCTGATAAGGATCTCTATCCCCTATGCGATCGCAGCATATATCGGAAATAAAATCTTCATGCTCTGGAGAAATACCTGTGGCACAGGCATAGCAAAAGTCCTTGCTGTAATTGGGACATTCAGCGAAGCATTTAGAAATCCGTTTCCGAGTATCGTCCCAAAAGATATCCTCGCTGGGGTAGTGGCAGGTATTCTACTAAGGCTTGCTGTGTATTACCGCTCCATGACTGCGAAAAAATTCCGACATGGCAAGGAATACGGTTCGGCACGGTGGGGAACGCAGAAGGACATCATGCCCTATATGAATCCGGTTTTCAAAAACAATATAATCATGACTCAGACGGAGAGGCTTACGATGGAGAGCAGGCCTAAAAATCCAAAACTTGCCCGAAATAAGAATGTGATAGTGGTCGGCGGAAGCGGTAGCGGTAAGACCCGTTTCTATGTTAAGCCGCAGCTCATGCAGATGCACAGTTCTTACGTGGTCACCGATCCGAAAGGGCAGATTCTGGTCGAATGCGGGAGGATGCTGAAAAAGGGTGTTCCCAAGATAGATCCCGATGGGAAAATCGTGGAAGATGAGAACGGGAAGACGGTTTACGAGCCATATGAGATCAAAGTATTCAACACCATAAACTTTGACCGATCAATGCACTATAACCCTTTCGCATATATCCACAGCGAAAAGGACATCCTTAAGCTGGTCAATACTCTTATGGAAAACACCAAAAGTGAGGGAGCACAGGCCGGGGATCCGTTCTGGGATAAGGCAGAGCGGCTTCTATACACAGCATATATCGGATATATCTGGTATGAGGCACCGGAAGATGAGCAGAATTTCTCCACTCTGATAGAGATGATCGACCTAAGCGAAACGAGGGAGGAGGACGAGGGTTATGAAAATGTGATAGATATCCTGTTCAACGAGCTTGAACAGAAGGATCCGCAGCACTTCGCGGTAAGGCAATATCGTAAGTATAAATTGGCTGCCGGAAAGACAGCGAAATCAATCCTTGTTTCCTGCGGTGCGAGGCTTGCGCCATTCGATATCGCAGAACTCCGGGAGCTGACTTCATACGATGAAATGGAGCTGGACAAGCTCGGAACCAGGCTGACGGCATTGTTCGTGATCATATCCGATACGGACAACACCTTTAACTTCCTTGTTTCGATCCTGTATTCACAGCTCTTTAATCTGTTATGCGAGCTGGCGGACGATGTTTATGGAGGCAGGCTCCCAATACATGTACGATGTCTCCTTGACGAATTTGCGAATCTGGGCAAAATACCGCAGTTTGAGAAGCTGATAGCCACGATAAGATCCCGTGAGATATCGGCATCAATTATTTTGCAGTCCAAATCCCAGCTTAAGGCTCTGTATAAAGACAACGCTGACACGATAGAGGGAAACGCTGACTGTACGCTGTTTCTGGGAGGCAAGGAAAAGACAACATTGAAAGAACTGGAGGAGATACTTGGTAAGGAAACGATAGATCTTTTCAATACTTCAGATACCAGAGGTTTTCATCCGTCGTTCGGTACGAATTACCAAAAGACAGGAAAAAGCCTGATGAGTCAGGATGAAATCTCTGTCATGGACGGGGGAAAGTGTATATTGCAGCTTAGGGGTGTGAGACCTTTTCTCTCAGAAAAATACGACATCACCCAGCATAAGCATTATCACTTACTTTCCGATTATGACCGGAAAAATGAATTCAATATTGAGAAATATATTAAGAATCGGAACCATGTAAAGATAAAACCGGCAGATAAGGTGGATGAGGTTTTTGATGCAGGAGAGGTTTCAATTTAAGGGAGGGAAAATGTACAAGATTAGAGCACCAGATCATTGATAAAAACTGAATATCGAGCTTTAAGAGAAGAGTTCAAGTCGAAAGATGAGAACTCTTTTTTGTGCAGGGAAACAGGATTCAAATAAGAAAAGGAGACAAAAATTATGGCATTTTTTTCAAGCGCAGTTACAACCCTTAGGACCGTCGTGACGGCTATAGGCGCCGGAGTCGCGGTCTGGGGAATTATCAACTTACTGGAAGGTTACGGCAACGACAATCCCGGTGCTAAATCACAGGGGATCAAGCAACTTATGGCCGGAGGCGGTATCGTGATCATCGCAACGCAGGTGATACCGCTTCTTGCAAATCTTTTCTCATAAGAGGGAAGGCTCATGGGAGCGATAACAGACCGGATCAGCGAGTACATAAGGGATATCCTGACAGGCTGGGTGCTCACGAGCCTTGAATCCCTGTTTGGTGACCTGAACCTGAAGGTTGGGATGATAACGGGAACGGTATCGCAATCCCCGCAGACATGGAACCCGACGATCTTTAACATGGTGAGGAATGTCTCGGATACCGTGATAGTGCCAATAGCGGGGATGGCGATAACCGCCGTCCTCTGCTATGAGCTTATCTCAGTCGTGGTA
>JAILIQ010000312.1 GCA_024695205.1 Lachnospiraceae bacterium | reverse complement strand
CTCGCACCGGTTGAATTCATTGGTGAGCTTTCGTTTTGCCGCGGCAAGCTGCTTTTGCCTTTCCCAGTCCGCGGCACCGGAGACGGCTCCACCGGAACCGGTGTTTTTTGACGTTTGCCGGCCTGAACCGTCTGACGGGCGGACCTGTCCGGACTGGGACTGATCTTTTGCCGCAGTCTGTGACGGGTTGCCGGACGAAGCGGTATTCACGGCTGTTTTTGTACTCTGATAGGCGGAATTCATCACCGCATCACGCTTATCCAGATAATAGTCATAGTTGCCGTTATACTGATACAGCTGTTTTCCGGTAAGCTCAAATACCCGTGTCGCGGTCTTGTTGATGAAATAACGGTCATGCGAGACATAAAGAACTGTTCCGGTATAGCTTGAGACGGCTTCCTCAAGTATCTCTTTTGATGTGATATCAAGATGGTTTGTAGGCTCATCAAGTATCAGGAAATTGGCATCGGACATCATGAGCTTGGCAAGAGACACTCTGGCCTTCTCGCCTCCCGAAAGGGATCTTATGAGCTTGAAACAGTCGTCTCCCGTAAATAAAAATGCCGCGAGCAGATTCCTGACTTTTGTATTGTCGGCATCCGGATAGGTGTTCTGTATCTCATCGAAAATAGTGTTTGACTCGGTCAGAACGTGATGTTCCTGATCGTAGTAGCCCGGATATACCTTTGCACCCAGTTTAAACTCTCCCGAATCTGCGGGAAGGATATTGTTGAGGATCTTCAGTATAGTTGTTTTTCCGGTTCCGTTGTCACCGATTATCGCAACCCTGTCGCCACGTTTGATCTCAAAACCGATGTGCTCAAACAGCTTCAGATCCCCGAAGGATTTGGAAAGATCCCTGACGGTCAGGACATCGTTTCCGCTCAGGATATTCGGCTCAAGTATGATATTCATACGGTCGTTGAGTTCAACGGGCTTGTCGATGCGTTCGATCTTATCAAGCATTTTCTGCCGGGATTCCGCACGTTTAATGGATTTTTCGCGGTTATAGGAACGAAGTGTGTCAATGACCTGTTCCTGATGCCGGATCTCACGCTGCTGGTTTAAATAAGCCTTAAGTTTATCGGCTCTTTCGCGGTGTTTCTTTTCCGAATATGCGGTATAATTGCCGCTGAAGGTCTCGGCGTGGGAATTCTCAAGCTCTACGACCTTGTCAACGATCTTATCGAGAAAATAACGGTCATGCCCAACTATGATCACGGAGCCCTTATAGGAGCTTAAATAGCCCTCAAGCCATGCGATCGAGCTCATATCAAGATGGTTCGTAGGCTCATCGAGCATGATGATGTCGGGGCGGGAGAGCAGGAGCTTCGACAGGGAAACACGGGTCTTCTGGCCTCCGGAAAGTGTTGCTACAGGAAGTTTGAAATCATTTTCATCAAAACCGAGACCTTTTAATACGCCGGTGACCTCACTCCTTACCGCATAGCCGTTTTGGGCCTCGAATTCGTGGTTTAACAGGTCGTACTGTCTGTAAAGGCTTTCAAGTTCCCCGCCGGTAACGTCCTTCATTCTTGCCTCGATACGGCGCATGTTGGCTTCCGTGGCAAGGACACCTGCTTTTACGGACAGGACTTCGTCATAGATCGTATTTGCCGGATCGAGATTCTGTTGCTGGGAAAGATAGCCGAGGGTCTTATCCTTGGAAATGAAGACCTGACCGGAATCGGGGCTCATTTCACCGGCTATGATCTTGAGCAGGGTCGATTTGCCGGCGCCGTTGATGCCGACGATAGCGCATTTTTCGTATTCATTGACGTGAAAGCTGATATTTTCAAGTATCGTATCCGTACCGAAAGCTTTCGATATATTCTGACAGGCTAAAATCATGTTAATTCTCCAAATATTCGTGATCAAAGATGATTGTATCAAAACGCGTTGATGTAGTCAATTATTTGACATTTACGACCCGTTAAAGTACACTTTTAAGTGTTGCTGACGGCTGTATTTTGCTTTTAAAATGAAAAAAGATCAAGATGAGAATATTAAATGGATTAAAAAAGACGATAACGACCCGGCCGGTCGTAAAAGCCCTGGCGATCACAGTGCTTGCCGTAATTTGCTGTTCGCGCTCCGGGATTTATGCTGCGCAGGAACAGCCCAAGGCCGATATCCCCGCCGATTATGTGGTCAATGCGGCAACACAGGGAGAAGCCGAGAACGGGCTTTATAACAGATTTTTCTTAAAAGACGATATTCAGGAGATCAGGATCACGATCGCAGAGGAAAATCTTAAATACCTGTTTGAAAATGCCGCAGACAAGGTATCCGTGCTTGCCGACAAGGTCAGGATCGGTGACGAGACGGTGATGTATACCGGTCTTAAGACCAAGGGCGATTATACTCTGGCGCACGGAGTGAGCGACAATCACAGCAACCGGTATTCATTTACGATCAATTTCGGAAAATATGTTAAAAAATCGAATTTCGGGGTAAAACAGAACTTTTTCGGTCTGAGAAAGCTGAGCCTGAATAATTTTTTCTTTGACAAGAGTATGCTCAAGGAACTCACGGCCTATTATCTGATCGACAGGATGCGCCTGCCGGTATCACAGTACGGGCTTGCCAGGCTATATATCAATGACAGGTACTGGGGCGTCTATTTTATGGTCGAGGCGTTCGATCATTCAATACTGGAGCAGTATTACGATACGACACGCGACAGACTCGGCAGTTTTCTGACCAAGCCTGTCGGGACGGATCTTGAATATAACGATATCGTAAGGGATCCGGGTCTTTTATGGGGGCATGATGAGGAAACCTATGAGGATATCGAAGATGACGTGCCGATGGTTCTTGAAACCTTAAGAAAACTCAATAATCTGAGCCGCGGGGTCGATTTTGACGGCAATACTCTGAATGTCAACAGTCAGGAATATATCGGGCTTCTGGGACAGGTGATCGATACGGATGAGGTTCTGCGTTATTTTGCCGTGCACAGCTTTCTGGTACAGACCGACAATATGTTTACAGTTCAGCATAATTACGGCTTGTACTGCGATCCGCAGGGCAGGCTGGTCGTGATCCCCTGGGATTATGACCTGAGCTACGGTACATATTTTCCTTCGACTGCCGAAAATACGGCCAATTATGATGTGGACATCATGTACAGCATGTATGAAAGCTGGCAGGATTACAACAACACAGAGTATTCGGCGGGAGTATATTCACAGTTTCCTCTGTTTAATGTGATCTTTCAGAATAAGGAACTGATGGACAGGTATCATACATATATGCTGGACTGCGCGAAGATCGCCTCATTGGGCGGAACTACATCCGACAGGCGTTTCTTCGAACCGGCAGGTATATACAGTATGATCACGAACCTTTCGGAAAAGCTGATAGAGTCGGCATCCTTAAAAAATGCCCCGGGCGCTTCGTATATGAACAGGATCAATCAGCCCTCCGATGTTAAGAAGGCGATTCCAAATATCGAAAAGATAATCGCGCGAAGGGCTGTGGGAGTGTATTCGCAGCTGAGCGGCGAAGGAGGCTGGGTTTCAGGTACGGACTGCGACCTGTTTGCGGTAGGAAACGGCGCGAGGCCGATGGGAAAAAAGAGCGGGCTTCTGACTGCCGTTGATGAGGCAACGGGGATATTTACGACAGCTTCCTACAAAAACGGGGCGCCGGTGCTCGGGGTCGGAGTTGCCCATTCCGGAACGGATGTGTTCAACGGGATAGCGGGCTCTTATGAAAAGACGATCGAAGAAGATATTACCGGTGAGATCGCCAAAATCTTCAGTGAGAAATACGGACGCGAATACCTGCCGGATCCGGATGAAGAGGCGGAATACAAGGTCAGGTCCACCGTATATCTGATGGAGGACAGGGGCAATGCCGTATCCGGCTACAGGGTTGCCATACCGCTTGGCGAAGGCTTTGAAAAGGGCGAAGATATACTTGTCGCTTACGCACTGGGCGAAGATGACGGATTAAGCCGGCTTGATTATACAAAAGACGGAAATATCGTATTTTTCGACACGGAGCGGCTCGGAACCTTCATCCTGGCAGTAAAGAAGATCCCGAAGCCTGATGATGACAAACCCGAAGGCGATATGAAGATCGGATGGAAGGATACCCTGTTTGTGGGCGGAATTGCCGTAACGGTGTTCCTGCTGTTTATGGGCGGATTCATTATCGCCGGGAAGATCAGGAAGAAAGCAGGGAAGGACAAACAGGAGAATACGGAGGACTGAATGGTTATCTGGCAGGATAAAGAAAAGGACGTCAGGATCGATGCGCTGACGCGGCTTGTTCCTAAGAAACAGTTTGATGTTCTGACGCTTGACTGCTTATGCAGGGAATATGACGGTACCTTCTCGCATGCCGAAACCGTGGCAGGTGCGGTTCCCGACAGGCATTTTCGAAGCTTTTTCATGTACTATGAAGGGAAAAGGCTTATCGGAGAGCTGTATATTTTCCCGACATACACCGAAAATGCCGAAATAACTGCGATCGTAGATCCTCATCAGAGACGAAAGGGGATATTTATGAAGCTGCTTGAAGCGGCGGAGGAAGAGCTTGAAAAATACGGGATAGAAGAGTATTACTTTGTTGCGGAACCCGGATGCGAAGCGGCAGGTGCAGTCATAGACCGGATGGGTCTTGAAAAAGTCTATGCCGAGCTTGTCATGGAGCTGCGTGGGGACAATGATCACAATGACAATACCGGGGCAGAAAAGATCTGTACAGATGACGGGAAATACAGGGTCACATTTACAGAAACCGGGGAGGGGCTTGATGCCTTTCTTGAAGAAACCGAAACCGGAGAGACGATCTCAACCTCAGGCGTGAGCATCTCGGGGCCGGTTGCATTCATACATGATGTAGAAACCAAGCCGGAGCTGCGAAACCGCGGCTTTGGAAGCATGCTGATCGGGGAAGTGTTAAGGAGATTAAAGAGCGGATCTGCGGATATCAAGATCATGCTGCAGGTAAGATCCGATAACACAGCGGCCGTGAAGCTCTATGAAAAAGCCGGTTTTACAGTATCACAGGAACTGGATTATCTTAAGAAACGTTGATCGGATCATAGTTTCTAAGGTCGGTTTTTTAGTAAATACACCCGTAAAGTACCGGTATGGGTACGGTATGCCTGAAATGGTTTACAAAGCGCTCAGACGGTTGACTTTGTTTATGTTTTGGTTTAGAATATTTTTGGACGGTTGATGACCGTTCATTAATGATTATCGAAGCACGGGCTGATTTTGGGAATTGGTCTTTTGCGGATCGGACGGACGAAAGCATGTTAAATATAGAGCTTCAGTGTTGTGGGCTTGCAATGCTTATTATTCTGATGTTGCTCTACGTTCGGGAGAAGAATCTTGATATCACAAGCAGAAGACTCTTTTTCCGGGCGCTTGTTTCGTGCATAATTTGTATTTCTCTCGATATTATATCTGTAGTTGCGATCTACTATGCATTTCCGGATTTTCTTACCAGGATCATATGTAAATTATATGTCATTTCACTTATAGTACAGAGCTATCAGGGCTTTTTGTACGCTGCGGGCGAATTGTTTGCCGTGAATTCCTATAAACCGGTCAAGATCATATATACGGTGTGGGGTATTGCCGGATGTGTGGCCGTAGCGATACTTCCCATTTACTATAAGATGGAGGGCAGTGCCGTATATTCCTACGGACCGTCAACCATTGCAACCTATGTTGTTGTTATTATCCTTATCATATCCACTATCGTCATGGCATTCCTTCGCATGAACCATTCATCGAAGAGACGCCGCCGCGCTATCCTGCTGTGGCAGGGGACATGGCTTATCGCCGCAGCTATACAGTATTTCAACCAGGGCCTTTTACTGGTAGGCTTTGCCGCGGCTTTCGGAATGCTGCTCATATATGCCGAGCTTGAGAATCCTCATGAGGGGATCGACAGGATGACGGGACAGTATACCGCCAATGCGCTGATCTCCTATATCCGTGACCGGTACGCCAGATTTGTGAATTTCTCATCCATGCATATCAAGGTTGAATACAGGACCCAGAATATCGACATGGATACCGAGAAAACGGTCATGCTGCGCATCTCGAATTTTCTCAACAAACGCCGCGAAGCATATGTTTTCAGACAGTCGGACAATGAGTTTGTTATCGTCTATAAGGACGCAGCTCCGATGAATGAGGATTATGATTATCTTGCCCAGCACTGTGACGAGATCATAGGCATTCCGGTTGAGCTTAAATATATTCTCATGCCCAACAGCAGGCTACTCAATTCATCGGATGAATATTTCCATTTCCATCATTATCTGGATTCGGCTTCCGATGACAGGGAATGTATAATAGCCAACAGATCTACCGTCGAGGAAGTACGCAGATATTCCGAGGTTAAGGAAATGATCCGTACCGCGCTCGATGAAAGCCGTGTCGAGGTCTTTTACCAGCCTATCTACAATGTTGCGAGAAGATGCTTTACGGCCGCTGAGGCGCTTGTCAGGATCAGGGACAGGGACGGGACGATAATCCCTCCTGCAAAGTTTATACCTATCGCGGAGGAGAACGGCCTTATAATTCCTCTCGGAAATGAAGTGTTTAAGCAGGTCTGCGAATTCCTGTATTCGGGAGCACCTCAGAAATACGGTATCGAATACATTGAAGTCAATCTTTCGGTTGCCCAGTTCGACAGTGAAAATCCGGCAACATATATTCAAAAGGTGATCGAGGAATTCAAGATAGAACCCACGTGGATCAATCTTGAGATCACGGAGACCGCGTCAAACAGCGGAAAACAGGTAATCCTGAAGAATATGAACAGGCTGATCGAGAACGGTGTTAAATTCTCGCTGGATGATTTCGGGACCGGACGTTCCAATCTTGATTACTTTGTAGACATGCCCGTCGAGATCATCAAATTCGACTATTCCTTCACACAGGGGTATTTCAAGAGCAACAAGGCCAAGTATGTCATGGAAAGCGTTGTAAATATAATGCACAAGATGGGGCTTGCGATCGTATCCGAGGGTGTCGAGACAACCGAACAGATGGCTGCGATGTGCAACCTGGGGGTAAATTATATACAGGGCTTCTATTTTTCGAAACCGCTGCCTAAAGGCGAGTTTTTAAAGTATCTGGAGAAAAATAAAAATGCTCCTTAAATTCTTTGTTGACAAACCGGCAAATACGTGTTAAGATATACTTCGGTCTCAAAAAAGACCGGTTACGTGTGTGTAGCTCAGCTGGATAGAGCGTCTGGCTACGGACCAGAAGATCGCGCGTTCGAATCGTGTCACACACGTTCATGCACCGGATGTTATCGTTCGGTGCATTTTTATTTATTCGGGAGTTTTTAAAATGGCTGAAAAAATCGGAACATGGTTTGCGGCTACATTTTCGTGGCTGCCCAAGGAAGCAGTGGTATTCATCGTATCAATGCTTCCGCTCGTTGAACTGCGCGGGGGACTGATCCTCGCGCCTCTGTTCGGGATACCTATATGGAAGGCTGTAATGATATGCCTGGTCGGAAATATCATTCCGATCCCGTTCATACTGTGGTTTATAACACCGATATTTACCTGGATGAAGGGAACAAGACTTTTTAAGCCAATAGTTGAAAAGCTGGAAGCAAAATCAATGGGAAAATCCGACAGGATCCAGAAATACGAATTCTGGGGACTTGTCCTGTTTGTCGGGATACCTCTTCCGGGAACGGGTGCATGGACCGGCGCACTGATAGCTTCATTGCTCAACATCAGGATCAAAAAGGCGTTTCCGGCGATCCTTATCGGACTTTTGCTTGCAACAACGATCATGTGCACGATCACATATCTGATCCCGTGGATCATTTCCAATGTTGCGGCATAGTTTTTTTAATTCTGCGGAAAGGAAATGAAGTATTGGGTACTCTTGAAATGGGCAATACAGGCATCAATTCGGAAGAACTTGAAGTGATGCTGAATGTTTACAAGATAGGGAAAAAACCTCTTGCCAGGCTGCTTGGATGGGGAGAGACTTCTATCATCCTTTTTGCGAAGGATGGTTTTCCTGAAAATGAATATACTGTCAGACTGAAGGGACTGTTTGACAATCCCGCCGAATATGCGCAGGTATTGCTTGAAAACGGTGACAGGATCAGTAATGTTGCGTTTAAGAAAAGCTTTGACGCCGTAAGTTCTTTTTTCCCGCTCAATGCCATCGGAGAAGCATCAAGGTATGTTGCATCATATCTGATGAATTCGGGAACCTGGTCGTGCAGCGACGGAACTTCGCTTCTGAGGCTTGAAACGATCCTTTTCTGGTCACAGATCATTTCGCTGAGCCTGTATGACAGGCCTTTGTTCGATGAGGACTACCAGCCGGGGCGTTCCGGCTTCCCGTATCGAAGTATTGAGGAAAGGATCACGAAATACAACTGTATCAGACCCGATAAGCTTTATCCCGATGATAATATGTTCATACCGACAAGTCAGGAACAGGAGATCTTAACAACAGTTGCCGATGCATTTTCATGGTATGGGTCAAGATCACTGAACCTGCTTGCGGAAGCCGAGCATTTCAGACTCTGCGGACCTAAGGGTGCGAGACGGCGCAAGGCTGTGTCTGCGGTGATCCTTAAAAACTGCTACAGCGAGGTATTCGAGCAGGCCAGGGTTAAGAAACTGAAGGACTTTGAAACATATCTGCACAAGAGGATGGCATTTGTACGCAAGGAATCCACAAGACAGACCGGCGAAGAAACACAGGATCCTAAGACTGAGCGGTAAAGGAGCAGTAGATCAACAGAGCGGTACAGAAACAGAGGAGCCTAAAACAGACATCGTGATAAATAAAGAAAAGAGCCAGCAGGTTTACCTGTTGGCTCTTTTACGTAATGTACTGTCAAGGATCTTCTTGCGGATCCTGAGTGATTTGGGTGTAACCTCGAGCAGTTCGTCATTGTCAATAAATTCAAGTGCCTGTTCAAGTGAAAGGATCTTGGGCGGAGTAAGGCGGAGCGCCTCGTCCGCGGCCGAAGAACGGGTATTGGTGAGCTGTTTGCGCTTGCAGACATTGAGCTCGATATCCTCGCCCTTTCCTGACTGGCCGACAACCATTCCTGCGTAAACCTGTTCGCCGGGTCCGATAAAGAGAGTACCGCGGTCCTGAGCTATATGCAGACCGTAGGCAACGCTCTCGCCGGCCTCGAATGCGATAAGGCTTCCCTGCTTACGGTAGGCGATATCGCCCTTGTAAGGAGCATAATCATCAAATATCGTGTTAAGGATCCCGTTACCCTTGGTATCTGTCATGAACTCACCGCGGTAGCCGATGAGGCCTCTTGCGGGGATCGAAAATTCAAGTCTTGTGTATCCGCCGGCAGCTGTCGACATTCCGAGCAGCTCGCCCTTTCTTCCGGAAAGCTTCTCTATTACTGTGCCCGAGAATTCTTCGGGAACATCGACGATCGCGCGTTCCATGGGCTCGAGCTTTTCGCCGTTCTCACCGGTCTTATAGATGACCTGGGCTTTGCTTACGGCAAATTCATACCCTTCACGGCGCATGGTCTCGATAAGGATGGATAGATGGAGCTCACCGCGTCCCGAAACCTTAAAGGCTTCTGTGGTATCCGTTTCCTCAACACGCAGTGAAACATCGGTGTTGAGCTCTCTGAACAGTCTCTCGCGCAGATGTCTTGAGGTGACCCATTTACCTTCGCGGCCAGCTAAAGGAGAATCATTTACGACAAAATTCATCGACAGGGTAGGCTCACTGATCTTCTGGAAGGGGATCGCCTTCGGGGCATCCACGGAACAGATCGTATCACCGATATGCAGATCGTCGATACCGGAAATTGCAACGATCGAGCCGACGGTTGCGCTGGTGACTTCATTCCTTTTTAATCCGTCAAACTCATAGAGTTTGCTGATCTTGACCTTCTTGGTCTGGTCGGGATTGTGGTAATTGACGATAACGGCATCCTGACCGACCTTTATAACACCGTTGTCAACCTTGCCTACACCGATCCTTCCGACATATTCGTTGTAATCGATAGTGCTGATGAGTACCTGGGTGCCTGCATTTTCATCACCTTCGGGAGCAGGAATGTACTCGATAATGGTATCAAGCAGCGGCTTCATGTTCTGGGGAGAATCCGAAAGCTCAAGGATCGCCGTGCCTGCTTTTGCGGAAGCATATACGAACGGGCAGTCAAGCTGTTCTTCGCTTGCGTCGAGTTCGATGAGAAGCTCCAAAACTTCATCGATGACTCTTTCGGGATCGGCTTCGGGACGGTCTATCTTGTTGATGCAGAC